>CAZDHQ010000600.1:0-3483 GCA_964505135.1 uncultured Ferruginibacter sp. | reverse complement strand
ATAAAGCGCTAGACACAGCGGCACTCTCAAAAAAGAATTGCCAAACAGCTACATTAAAAATTCATGGCGCCTCAGTTGATTATGAGTCATCGCATTTAGCTGTGTATGGAAGTGATGCGGCACAGATCAAAAATTTAATGAGCCGGGATACGTCATTGTCAGAAACACTTCATCCGAGCTATCCTTACACAAAGGCAGAAGTCGTTTGGATGGTGGAAAATGAAATGGCCATAACTGTGGAGGATATCCTGGCAAGAAGAATACGATTACTGTTTTTTGATGCAAGGGCTGCAATGGAAGCAGCGCCGGTAGTAGCGCAAACAATGGCGGCCAAACTCAATGCTGGCTCCGATTGGATCAATACACAGCTTGCAGCATTCAACAGCCTGGCACAACAATACACGATTGCTTATTAACTGACCAAAATATAAACTAACGATTATGTCTCCTTTTACCGCAGAATTTATCGGCACTGCTATTCTAATACTATTGGGCAATGGTGTGGTAGCCAATGTGGTGTTGAACAAAACCAAGGGCAATAACGGCGGCTGGATTGTAATTACGTTCGGCTGGGCCATGGCTGTATTCACCGGTGTGTTTGTAAGTGCAGCGTCTAGCGGGGCTCATTTGAATCCAGCGGTTACCATTGGACTTGCGATTAAAACAGGTGACTGGAGTAAAGTGCCGATGTATATTGCTGCACAGATGCTGGGTGCAATGTTTGGGAGCTTTTTGGTTTGGTTAAGTTATCGCCAGCATTTTGATGAAACCCCTGATGGTGATACCAAGATGGCTGCCTTCTGCACATCACCCGCAATTAAAAGTCCACTCAATAATTTTATTAGTGAAGCGGTTGCCACTTTCGCATTTATGATGGCCGTGCTGTTTTTAACCTCACCTGAGGCAAAACTCGGTTCTATAGATGCACTGCCGGTTGCACTGCTGGTATTGGCAATCGGTTTGTCACTGGGCGGGACTACCGGTTATGCCATCAACCCTGCAAGAGACCTGGGGCCAAGAATTGTACATTTCTTATTGCCAATGAAAAATAAAAGAGACAGCGACTGGGGGTATAGCTGGGTTCCTGTGCTGGGGCCAATTGTGGGTGCAGTGTTAGCAGCAGTGGTATATGGTTATGTGAAATAGGTCTGTGTTTACCTGTTATTCATTTGAGATTTCAATTCATCATAGCGTTGTATCAATATCACGGAAGCATTCGCAGTGTTATAAATGCCGGCCCGGCTCATAAATAAATGTTTTTCGTAAAGCAGTTCCTTTGTGAGCAGTTTACAACTGCTGTATTTTTCATCCACATTAAAAACTAGAGAGAAAAAGATAAGAAGCACCAAAGTAGAACCCAGTATCCAAAAGATAATTTTAATATCAGCATTGAGCTGTTGATCAAAATAGATTACCGGCAGCATGGACAATGCTATCAAAAACTCCAGCACTTTTATGAAAGTACTCAGCCGCTTATAGTAAGCAGCCTTCTTTTCATAATGTTCAATGCTGTAATTTATTTCAGCTAATATGGAGTCCTCTTCGTTCATGCCGGTCAACTGTATGTTTAAAAATAGTAACTAAAGCCAACATACCAAAGAATGTTAAACGGCTGGCTGCAGTGAATAGTATGGCAATCTTATAATAACCGGCGTTGAAATGAGGCTGGAATACAAGATTTAACTCCGCGGAAGGGGCGTTCAATAGTTGTAAAACGCTGAACGGAGTCCCGAAATAATCGGGACCACCATCTTCCAGCCAGGGATCAATCGCCTGTTACAAAAAATCCCCCAATTCCATTTCCATTTTCAAATGTCAAACCTTACCTTTGCCGCCGAAAAAGACGAAATTTCAATAAATCTTTATTTATGGCCAATACAGGTAAGGTAAAAACAGTGATCGGTGCCGTGGTTGACGTTCAGTTCGACAGCGACAGCAAACTACCCGAAATCCTTAATGCATTAGAAATTAAGCGTGAAAACGGTGACACCCTGGTACTGGAAGTACAGCAGCACCTTGGTGAAGACAGTGTTCGTACCATTGCGATGGACGGAACAGAAGGTTTGGTAAGGGGTGCAGTTGCAGTTGACACAGGTAAAGCGATCGCAATGCCTACCGGTGATGCTATTAAAGGCCGCCTGTTTAATGTAACTGGTGATGCTATTGATGGTTTACCACAGGTAAGCAAGGTAAATGGCCGCCCTATCCACGCTAAACCTCCCATTTTTGAAAACCTGAGTACTGCCAGTGAAGTATTGTTCACAGGTATTAAGGTTATTGACCTTATCGAACCTTATGCAAAGGGTGGTAAGATCGGTCTGTTTGGTGGTGCTGGTGTTGGTAAAACAGTATTGATCCAGGAATTGATCAACAATATTGCAAAAGCATATAGTGGTTTATCCGTGTTTGCAGGTGTGGGGGAAAGAACACGTGAGGGTAATGACCTGATGAGGGAGATGATTGAAGCAGGCATTATGAACTATGGCGATAAATTCAAACACAGCATGGAAGAAGGCGGATGGGATTTGAGCGCTGTGGATGTAAAAGGCCTTGAAGATAGTAAAGCTACCTTCGTATTCGGACAGATGAATGAGCCCCCAGGTGCACGTGCTCGTGTAGCTTTGAGTGGTTTGACCATTGCTGAGTATTTCCGTGACGGAGATGGCAGCGGCCAGGGTAAAGACATTCTGTTCTTCGTAGATAATATCTTCCGTTTCACACAGGCAGGTTCTGAGGTATCAGCGTTGCTGGGTCGTATGCCATCAGCGGTGGGTTACCAGCCAACACTGGCTACAGAGATGGGTCTGATGCAGGAAAGAATTACTTCAACTAAAAACGGTTCAATCACGTCTGTACAGGCCGTTTACGTACCTGCGGATGACTTGACTGACCCGGCTCCGGCAACAACCTTTGCTCACCTGGATGCAACTACGGTATTAAGCCGTAAAATTGCTGACTTAGGTATCTATCCTGCGGTGGATCCACTGGATTCTACCTCCAGGATTTTGACACCGCAAATTGTGGGTGATGCTCACTACAACTGTGCTAACAGGGTTAAATTGATCCTTCAGCGTTATAAAGAATTGCAGGATATCATCGCCATCCTTGGTTTGGATGAATTAAGTGACGATGATAAACTGACCGTAGCAAGAGCACGTAAAGTACAGCGTTTCTTGTCACAGCCATTCCATGTGGCAGAAGCGTTTACCGGTTTGAAAGGTGTGCTGGTTCCAATTGAAGAAACCATCCGTGGTTTCAACATGATCATGGACGGTGAAGTGGACGAGTATCCAGAAGCAGCATTCAACCTGGTAGGTAGCATTGATGATGCAATTGAAAAAGGTAAGAAATTGATGGCGCAGGCGCAGGCATAAACAATTAGCTAATTCGATAATATGCTAATTAGCCAATGTATCGAAGCGAATTGTTTTTTTGAGACCAGCATGAGTTTTTCATGGCATCATCGTTGCGTCGCACACTTGT
>CAZDHQ010000599.1:419-3491 GCA_964505135.1 uncultured Ferruginibacter sp. | reverse complement strand
CCATTGATTGTTCATTTTCCTGTTGGCTTATTGCTATTTGCCGCATTGCTTGAGTTGACTACTTTAAAAAAATTTTCTTCTTCCCTTAGGCCGGGCATTAGCCTGTTGGTAATTGCAGGTGTGATGGCTGCCATTTTCTCCGCTGTGTTTGGTTTGTTGCTTGCAAGAGAAGGCGACTATGGGAAAGACTTGCTGGGGCTGCATCAGTGGATTGGTATCGCTACAGTTTTTATTGGGGCACTCACCTGGTTTTTAATGAGCAAGGCACAAGCCCTGCAACAAAAGCGATTGATCAGGTATTATCGTGGCATGTTGTTTTTAAGTACTGCCGGCATTGCTGTTGCCGGGCATTTTGGCGCCAGCCTTACGCATGGAAAAGATTATTTGAGTGCCACCATACCCTGGAGTAAAGACTACACAGGCCCTGCAGCCAATTTTGATGTAACAGCTTTTAATAATGATACCGCCCATTTAACCAAACAGCAGGAAGCAGAACTGAATGTAGCAGTAAGAGCCATCTTTGCCCACAACTGTTATAAATGCCACAGCGCAGAAAAAATAAAAGGTGATTTAAGGTTGGATCGCAGGGACATGATTTTTAAAGGCGGTGAACATGGTGAAGTAATTGTGCCGGGCAATCCTGAACAAAGCGACCTGTTCAGGCGTATCACATTGCCACCGGATCACAAAGATGCCATGCCATCTAAAGGAAAAACATTGCCAGCAGAAGATATCGCCGTGATCAAATTCTGGATACAGAAAGGTGCGCCATGGCCTGCTGACGGAGAGAAACCATTGTTCAGGGTAGCAACACTGGAACCAAGAAATCCGCCCTTGCCTGCATCACCCGCCAACATTACCAATCCAATTGATAAATGGACCAATCAATATTTTGCTGCTAATAAAATTGCATGGCCACAGTTGGTAAATGACCGGCTCTTTTTAAGAAGAGTTTATCTTGATCTTATCGGTTTACTGCCCACACCTGCTGAAACAGATTCCTTTGCAAAAGATAATCGTCCGGATAAACGTGCTATCTGGATCAGGCAATTACTTAACCGTACAGAAGACTATGCCACGCACTGGTTAACTTTTTGGAACGATGCATTGCGAAATGATTATACCGGTACAGGCTATATCACCGGTGGCCGTTTTGATATTACGGATTGGTTGTACAAGTCCATCAAAGCAAATAAACCCTATGACCAGTTTGTAAAAGAATTGGTAAGCCCCACCGATGCCTCCAAAGGATTTATCGAAGGAATTAAATGGAGAGGCGTGGTGAACGCCAGCCAGCGCACAGAGATGCAGGCTGCACAAAATGTTTCACAGGTGTTTCTTGGATTGAATTTAAAATGTGCCAGTTGCCACAATAGCTTTATCAGCGACTGGAAGCTTACTGACGCTTACGGCTTTGCGAACATCTTTGCTGACAGCTCTCTTGAAATAAATCGGTGCGATAAACCCACGGGCAAATTCACTACTGCTAAAATGCTTTGGAAAGAACTCGGCAGCATTGACAGCAGCGCCAAAAGAAATGTAAAGCTGGCGCAATTAGCAGACAATATTACCAGGCCCGAAAACGGCCGCCTGTACAGAACCATCGTCAACAGGATTTGGGCACAACTGATTGGCCGTGGTTTGGTAGAACCGGTGGATGTGATGGACAATGAACCATGGAACCAGGACCTGCTTGACTGGCTGGCTTTTAATTTCCAGCAAAATAAAAGTGATTTCAAAGAGTTACTCTATCTTATTACTACATCCAATACCTATCAATTGCAGTCAGTTGGTTTTAAAGAACCTGCCAGTATTGTAAAAGCAGATTATAAGTTTACCGGTGTGATGCGCAAACGCATGAGTGCAGAGCAGTTTGCCGATGCAGCCAGTTATATCATTGCGCCTATTTTTTATGATACGATGGTGATGTACAAACCATCCGGCAATAAAAAAGATCACCCATTTCCAAGAGCATCATTGGTGGTGAACAATTCTTTTCTTACTGCATTGGGCAGGCCCAACAGGGAAACCGTTTCCACCGGCAGGGAATCGCAGGCCAATTTATTGCAGGCATTGGAACTCACCAATGGAGAACGTTTTAATACCATGATTAAAAAAGGTGCCAAAGCATGGCAGGAAAAATACAAGACCAGCGATGCAATCGTTCGGCAATTATACCTGCAGGCATTGGGCAGAGAAGTGCAGCCAAAAGAATATGCCGTGGCAATAAAGTTATTGGGTAATGCTACGCCGGGTACAGATGCAATTGAAGATTTATTTTGGTCGGTTCTATTGTTGCCAGAGTTTCAGATTATTTATTGATAAGCTGTTTGAACAAAAAAGACTGTTTTTAAATTTCTACAAACAACAAAAAATTCGCATATGCCTAATAGCTGGAACAGGAGAAATTTTTTAAAGCAAAGTTCTGCGGCCACCATTGCAGCGATGGCGGCAGGTGCACCAGTGACAAGTTTGTTGCTATCCTCCTGTAATAAAAAGAAAATAACCACTTCTGCAGACACGGTAATACTGCTGTGGATGGCAGGCGGCATGGCTCATACTGATACATTCGATCCCAAACGATATACGCCTTTTAGTAAAGGCATGATGGCAAATGATGTGTTGAGCACATTTAAATCAGAACCCACTGTTTTGGATGGTATTCATTTTTCAGAAGGCCTCGGCTCCATTGGAAAAATTATGGACAGGGGCACACTCATTCGTTCTTATGTGGCGGCAGATATGGGACACATTTTACACTCCCGTCACCAGTATCACTGGCATACCTGTTACAAGCCACCACAGTCAGTTGCAGCGCCGCATATTGGTTCATGGATAGCCAATCAACTGGGACCAAAGAATCCTGTGATTCCTGCGTTTATTGATATTGGCCAGCGATTTAATTTGGGCGAGGGTGAAGAATTAAAAGCCTTTCATACCGCAGGTTTTTTGGGCAATGAATTTGGGCCATTCTTAATACCTGATCCTTCTGCAGGCCTGGAAAGTGTAAAACCACCGGTAGGTATGTCTGTACAAAGGTTTGAAAAAAGAAACCAACTGTACAATGAACTC
>CAZDHQ010000599.1:0-409 GCA_964505135.1 uncultured Ferruginibacter sp. | reverse complement strand
GAATATGGAAGTGATTACCAAAAAGAATCGCTGAGGCGCTCTATGGAGCAGGCTTATATGCTGTTAAAATCTCCGGAAGCCGCGGCTTTTGATTTGAGCAATGAACCTAAAGAAAGCTATGACATTTACAATACCGGCAAGTTTGGTTTGGGCTGCCTGATGGCAAGAAGGCTCACAGAAAAAGGTGCCAGGTTCATTAGTGTTACCACGGAATATGAACCCTTTAAAAATTGGGATACCCATGATAATGGCCACACACGCCTGGTAGACATGAAGCGGCAGATTGATGGCCCGGTTTCGCAATTGATCAAAGACCTGGAACGCACCGGCCACCTGGATAGAACGCTGGTGATACTGGCAAGCGAAGATATCGGCAACGCTAATGCCAACGCGCTTTTATTGGCCAATG
>CAZDHQ010000598.1:0-3491 GCA_964505135.1 uncultured Ferruginibacter sp. | reverse complement strand
GGTGCATGCCTTGAATCAATCAAAACAAAAACCATTCGCAGGTTTTCTCTTTTGCGCAGGTAGCCTTCAATCATTTGCTCCCATCTTCTTCTGCTGCTGATACTCACTTTTGCAAAACCATAACCCGGTAAATCAACCAAATACCATTTGCTTTCTTTTACTGCCTTTTCATTTTTATCTGGTGTACTGGTGATATCAAAATGATTGATGAGTTGTGTCTTGCCGGGTGTGGCAGAGGTTTTGGCCAGTTTATCATTATTGCAAAGCATGTTAATTACGGATGATTTACCCACATTGCTCCTTCCGATGAATGCATATTCGTGCCTGTCCGGCAAGGGACATTTGTCAAATGAAGGGCTGCTAATGAGATATTTGGCAGATTTAATAAGCATTGGGCAAAGATATATCGCAAAGAGAAGCTAAACTGTATAATCACTTGTAAAGTATGCTGTCACTAGCCTGATTAATTGTTGCATTGTTTAATTGTTGATTGGGTTTTAGGGAGTAGTAGCCCAATAACAATTTAACAGTAAAACCATTTAACCATTTTCTTCTCAACTCATTAAATTCCCTGCCCACAATGGAACTTTTTCACCGCTTTAACGTTTTTGGAGAAGCATCAATATTAAAGAGTTTATATTTGCAGCCAATGACAAAATTTGCTCATGACGAAGTGGTTCCGGTAAAGCAATCAAGCCTGTCAAAAAAAGAACAGGTAGCCGGCATGTTTGATGATATTGCTTTTCGGTATGATTTTTTAAACAGGTTTTTAAGTGCCGGTATTGATATCAGGTGGAGAAAAAAGGCTATTAAACAACTGAAAGCGCTGGATCCCAAAATAATACTGGATGTAGCAACCGGAACAGCAGATGTTGCCATCATGACAACAAAAATCCTGCAACCGAAAAAGATCATTGGCATTGATATAAGTGAGGGCATGCTGGAGCTGGGCCGTAAAAAGATTGAAGCCCAGGGACTAACCAATACCATTGAACTGCAGACCGGAGACAGTGAAACAATAAGTTTTGACAGTAATTCGTTTGATGCAGTAACTGTGGCGTTCGGTGTAAGAAACTTTGAAAATTTAGAGCAGGGATTAAGTGAAATAAAAAGAGTACTTAAACCCGGCGGAAAACTGGTGGTACTGGAATTCAGTAAACCAAAGGCCCCAGTAATGAAACAACTTTACAATGTGTACATGAAAATAGTAGCTCCATCGATGGGTAAACTGTTTTCAAAAAACCGCAACGCATATAAATATCTTGACGAATCAATTAAAAAATTTCCAGAGGGCAAAAATTTTACTTCAATTTTAGATCAACTAGGTTATCGCAACACTTATTATAAACCCCTCAGTTTAGGTATATGCAGTATTTATTGCGGAGAAAAATAAGCATCCTCATATTGTCCATTTTGTTTACGCTTAAAGCAACGGCGCAGTTGCGTGACGAGGTTAATCAACCGGATCATGACAGCAAGCTGTATCATTTTGGCATTAACCTTGGTTTGAATAAATCTCACTTCAATTTTACGCACCATCCGCAATTTCTCAATCCGCTGATCAATGGCGATAGTGTAATGGTTATTGAAAGCATCAATAGCACCGGTATCAATCTTGCATGGTTGGTGAACTTAAATATGGGTGAGCATTTCGATTTGAGAACATATCCATTGAACCTCACCTTCAGTGAAAAGGCTTTTGAATACAATTTAAAATACCCCGACCGTGCCGCAGGAGAAAACCCTTTGACAATAAAAAAGGTACAGTCCATTACACTGAGTTTACCAATACAAATTAAGTTTAGCAGTGACCGTATCAATAATATGAAAGTATACACGATTACGGGTGCTAAGTTTGATTATGACCTGGCTTCTAATGCCAACAAGAAAAACTCTGACGAACTCATCCGCCTGAAAGCCTTTGATTACAGTGTAGAAGGCGGTATTGGCTTTCATATCTATTTTCCTTATTTCGTTTTATCTCCTGAACTAAAAGTAAGCTGGGGACTGAGTAATTTGCATAGCCGTAATCAATCTCTAAAATTCTCCAGCAATATTGATAAGATCAACTCACGAATGATCTCTTTCTCTTTAACAGTGGAATAAGTGATACCATTAGGCACAGCAATGCTTTTAGCAAAATGTTTATACCTATTTTTGCCCCATTAAAGCATTTACCTATTTACCATTTCATGAGAAGATTACTTGTAGCGATTCTGTTTAGCTGTATTGCATGCCAGCTAAAAAGCCAAACAACAGCCCAGATAAAAAAAGAACTGGAAACCACGCCTGATCCGATTGGATATGTGAAGTTGAAAATAAAAAAGAAATTTAAAATTGATACAGTGGCCATTGTTAGCACCACTTCTTTTCTTGGTTTACCAGACAGTATTGCTTATCGTGGTAAAGTGGGTAAGGTGTACGGGCCATTTAAAGGAAGTAATGTGCTGGTAAAGATTTTGGCCAAAGTGCCCAATACATTTTATCACGTAAACCACATTGTACTTGATACAGGCATCTTTAAAAAAGATTTTGCTGATTCACTGGCGGACAAGATCATTAACAGAATAAAATCAGGCGAAGAAACATTTGAATCAATGGCCAAAACCTATAGCGCTGATCCATCTTCAGCATCCAAAGGAGGCGATCTTGGCTGGTTTGTAAAAGGCTTTATGCTTCCGCAAATAGACAAGGCAATTACCACACACAAGAAGGGAGATTTAATGAAAGTGTGGACACAAGCAGGCTTGCATATCATCTATCTAAAAGACAACCCCAAAAAAGATGATGGCTTTGCCTTGTTTTTAAGAGTATTTATTTAGAAGTCGTTAAGCTCTCTTTGAGCACGCAGCATTTCTCCAAAATCCATTTTTTTCATAAGCGATGAAACAGCCATCGCAATTCGTTTTGTTTTGGTGGAAGTAGTTTTTGCACTCTCTATCCATTTGCTATAATAACGCTGGTGAGATTTGGACTTGCTCATAAAAAATTCATAAGCTGCTGGTTCATCTGCAAGGCATTCCATAAACTCAGTATCCAGTTCGTATTGCTTTCTATCTTCCTGTAACTTAACATTCAGCATAGCACCTTCTTTCTTTGCAATCCCTTTTCGCATGGCTGCATTTAATGCCATAATAAAACTACCATCACCCATGGGCATTAATGCCACTTGCTCAATAGCAAAAGCATCCAGTTTACCCTTTACTCTAAATGATTTTTTACAGCCAGGTTTCAACTCTTCAGCGATATCCTGTGGAATTTCAATATAAGTCCAGCCGGTCTTTTCGCCTTTTTTGTCAAACTTTTTTATTGTGGCTGTAAAACTGATCATGGTACAGCAATGTAAAAATGTTTTTTGGATTTCGTAATTGAGCCAAAGAATGATTTTTGTAAAGCTTTAACCGTTAAATGGCTATTTTTATCACTATGAAAACGAAATGCTCCATTATCTGTCTTATCGCTGTTTTTCTTTTCGCTGGATCACCTGCTTT
>CAZDHQ010000597.1:0-3495 GCA_964505135.1 uncultured Ferruginibacter sp. | reverse complement strand
TAGAACAACCCAAAGAATGTGAAAAATTATACCGCAAGGGCTTAAAAAAATTTCCCACAAGCGGCGCATTGTATAACGACTTAGGTGAATTATTATTTGCACAGCAGGATTACAGCGCCATCAAACAATGGGAGAAAGGAATAGAAGTAGATCCTGATTATTCGAGAAATTATTACAATGCAAGCAAGTTCTATTATTTTTCAACTGATAAAATCTGGAGCATTATCTACGGCGAAATATTTGTGAACATGGAACCCATGAGCAGCCGTACGCCAGAAATTAAGAGCATTATTTTAGAAAGCTATAAAAAGTTATTCAGCACTACCACCATCACATTACCGGCAGACCAGAAAGGCAAATTTGCAGATGCGTATGTAAAAACGATGAACAGGCAAAATTCCGTGGCGATGCTGGGCATCAATACTGAATCCCTAACCATGATCCGTACACGCTTTATCCTGGACTGGTACACGGAGTTTGGTTTTTTAATGCCTTTTAAACTGTTTGAACTACATCGCCAATTGCTGCAGGATGGTTTATTTGATGCCTATAATCAATGGTTATTTGAACCTGTGCAGAATTTAGCTGCCTATCAAAATTGGACCATTACACATGCGGCCGAATATAATGAGTTTAGTAAATTACAAAAAGGCAGAGTTTTTAAAATCCCGCCGGGTCAATACTACCACCCTGTAGTCAATTAATGTTGGTTATTGCACCTGGTTTTTCAATCAAGTTTTTATTTATTTTGGTTTACAAATGCGTTATCTTGTAAACAGGTTTGATTGCTTACAACAAGAAAATAGAAACGATTGCCAACTATGACCAATTATCCAAGATTATATGATTTCCTTGAATTCCAGCTTCAGAAGTTTCCCAAAGCAGACATGCTTGCTGGCAAACAAAACGGCACCTGGTCTGCCCTCAGCACACAGGAAGTAAAAGAAATGGTAGACCGCCTGGGCGCTGCCTTATTAAGTATCGGTATCAGCGGCAATGACCTCACTGTAGAAAACCAGGATAAAATAGCACTCATTAGTAAGAACCGTGTAGAATGGTTGATATTGGACTTAGCATGTCAGCAAATTGGTGCACTGCTTTGCCCGGTTTATCCTACCACCAATGTTAACGAGCTGGAGTTTATCTTTAACGATGCGTCAGTTAAACTGGCTTTTGTAAGTGGCGATGATATATTGGCAAAAGTTGCCAGCATTAAAAGCAAAGTGCCGTCACTTCAAAATATTTACGCCTTTGATGAACTGGAAGGAGCTACTTATTGGAAGGAATTATTGAAACTACCTTCTGAAGAACATTTTGCAAAACTCGAACAGATCAAAGCCTCTATCACGTCGGAACATTGCGCCACCATCATCTATACTTCCGGCACCACGGGTTTTCCAAAGGGTGTAATGCTAAGTCACAAAAACATCAGCAGCAATGTGATTAATGCCTCTGAGAGTTTCCCTTTTGAAGAAAATGTAAACGGCCGGTCATTAAGCTTTTTACCGCTCAATCATATTTTTGAAAGAATGGTATCGTATATCTATATACGAAGTGGCATTTCTATATACTATGCTGAAAGCCTGGATACCATTGGAGAAAACCTAAGGGAAGTAAAACCAAGTTTATTCTGCACAGTACCTCGCCTGCTTGAAAAAGTTTACGAGAAGATCATGGAGAAAGGTGCTGAATTAACGGGTATCAAAAGGAAATTGTTTGACTGGGCTGTTGCCCTGGGCAATGAATACGATAATATAAAAAGTAAAGGTATTTGGTATAATATACAGTTAGCCCTGGCCAATAAACTTGTATTCAGTAAATGGAGAGAAGGATTGGGCAACAATGTTGATTTTATTGTAACAGGCGGAGCAGCCTGCCAGGTAAGATTAATCAGGTTATTTACTGCTGCTGGCATTCCCATTTATGAAGGCTACGGTCCAACGGAGAACAGCCCGGTAATCAGTGTGAATTCTCAATACAAGGGCGGAACTAAGTTTGGCACTGTAGGTCCGGTAATAAAAAATCAGGAAGTAAAACTGGAAGCCGATGGAGAGATTTGTGTGAAAGGTCCCAGTGTGATGATGGGTTATTACAAGCGCCCGGATTTAACAGCTGAAACCATTATTAATGGCTGGCTGCATACCGGCGATATTGGCATTTTTGAGGACGGCAAATTTTTGAAAATTACCGACCGCAAGAAGGAATTGTTTAAAACAAGCGGTGGAAAATATGTAGCTCCACAGCCTATCGAAAACAAAATGAAAGAATCTCCTTTTGTAGAGCAGATGATGGTGGTGGGTGCTGAACAAAAATTTGTAGGGGCCTTTATTGTGCCGAGTATGCCAACGCTTAAAGAATGGATGCGGCAAAAAAATATCCCTTTTACTACCAATGAGGATGCTGTAAACAATCCCGAAGTGCTGCAGCTCTACAAGGAACTGGTAGACAGTTTTAATAAATTCTTTAATCATGTAGAACAAGTAAAGCGATTTGAACTATTACCAAATGAATGGAGCGTTCAAACTGGAGAACTTACACCCAAGATGAGCCTCAAAAGAAAAATTATTTTGGAAAAATACAGGGATGCTTATAACAGGATGTACAATTGTTAGATAGATTTACCTAAGGCCTCTTTTATTCCTTTTTACCGGGTAATCTGTTCTCATAGGCATTGCAGGTGCATTCACATCACTCAATAATACCTGAACACTCTCATTCAAAATAGCATACTTATTTGCCAGAAAGAGTTCCATTTTATCGGGGGGCAATCGTAAATCATAACTACCGGCAGAAGATAAAGTAATATCGAAATTGGGATTATAATGATTGAACAGGACAATATCCATGGAAAGGCTTTTTGCCATTACCACGGAATTATACTTACCCGTAATAGTTAGTTTTTCTACTTCAGCAAGTTCGGCCTTCGTAAGTTCATCTTTTTTTGGCTTGGCTGATGAGAAACTTACAGCAGCAAAATCACCAGACACCGTAGTAGCACCTCCAGTTCCTTCCATAATATAGTGCGTAGCGATAAAGCGTTTTACATATGTCCTCGACTCTTCCGGAAGATAATATTGCAGATCCCAAAAATTACGGCTGCCACTTTTTTTAATGGCATTGTAAACTCTACCGGGACCGCCATTGTAAGCCGCCATCACCAAAATCCTTATACAACGTAAGTAAGTACCTGGCAGCTGCATGGCTGCTTTTGAAATAATCCCTTCGTTCGTCTACAAAACTGTTTACAACCAATCCGTAGTCTTTTGCTGTGTAGGGCATAAACTGCCAGGGGCCACCAGCACCTTTATTACTGGTTACCCGAGTATCCAGGTTGGATTCAATTACAGCGATGTATTTTAATTCTTTTGGCAGCCCGTATTGCTGCAGCACACTTTCTATCAGGTTAAAATAAGGCTGTCCCCACCCTTTCATCCGGTTTAAATAACCGGAATGCTTTTTCATATAATCCTGGATAAAGATCTCTGCGTTGGGATT
>CAZDHQ010000596.1:876-3498 GCA_964505135.1 uncultured Ferruginibacter sp. | reverse complement strand
ACGAAGAAGAACTCAGAAAAAGACAGGAGGCAATTGATGCTACGAATGCAGGAAAGAAAAAAATTGAATGGGGCAGTCAGATAAGAAGCTATGTTTTTCATCCATATAAAATGATCAAAGATCACCGCACCGATTATGAAGTAGGCAATGTGGGGCCGGTGATGGATGGAGAGCTGGATGGGTTTATAAAGGCGTATTTGATGAGTGAGGCGGAAGGAACACCCTAAATCCCTAAAGGGACTTGAAGGCAAGAGTTTGATGGTTAAGAAATTTTTGGTTAATGCAGAGTCTGATGTTAGTTGATGAATAAAGATTAATTGTTGACATCCCATTGATAAAGTAAAATAGAATTACAAATGTTGTAAGCCTCCCTTTAGGGAGGTTTGGAGGGTTTTATGAAATTATTTCCAGAATCCGCACTATTACAATTAGAATACGACAAGGTAAAAGCCTTGCTGGCGGAGCATTGCCGTACGGACTATGCAAGAACTAAGGCGAATAACCTGCGCATTCATACCAAAAAAGAATACATAGAACTGGAACTGCAGCAAACGCATGAATACAAATTGCTGGTGCAGGGCGGTCAATATTTTCCGAATGATTTTACACTGAACATCAGCAAGGAACTAAAACTGCTGGGTATACCCGGTGCGGTGTTGAGTGGTGAACAGTTTTTAATGATCAGGAAGCTGGCAGAAAATATGGGCACCATCTTTCGTTGGTTTGATACGGAAAGAAGAACGGCTTATCCTGCATTGACGAAGGTGATTGAAAACACCTATTATGAAAAGACGGTGAAGGAAATGATTGATGATGTGCTGGATGATACAGGCAATGTAAAGGATGATGCAAGTGAGGCGCTGGCGAGTATAAGGATGAGTTTGTACCGCAAGCGGAATGAACTGCGTCGTGTGTTTGATAAGATTGTTGGTAAATTAAATAAGCAGGGATACCTGGCTGATATTGAAGAAAGCTTTATGAATGGGCGCCGTGTATTGGCGGTATTTGCAGAGCAAAAAAGAATGGTAAAGGGTGTGATGCATGGAGAGAGTGACAGCAGGCGTACTACGTTTATTGAACCGGAAGAAACTACTGAACTGAACAATGAAATCTTTTCATTAGAAAATGAAGAGAGCAGGGAAGTGTATAAAATATTGCGGCAGCTCACCAGTAATTTAAGCGTATATGCGGCACTGCTAAAAGGTTACTTTGAGGCAGTAGGTGAGTTTGATTTTATTTATGCCAAAACAAAATTGGCCATAGATGTAAATGGCAATTATCCATTGCTCTATGATAAGGCGCATGTCAAGTTGATCAATGCTTATCATCCACTGTTGCTGTTGTACAACCAGCGCAATAACAAACCGACTATCCCCACCAATATTACACTGAATGACAAGAGCCGCATACTGGTGATCAGTGGCCCGAATGCCGGTGGTAAAACGGTTACGTTAAAAACAGTCGGCCTCTTGCAATTGATGCTGCAAAGTGGTTTGCTGGTGCCCGTGCATGTGGATAGTGAGATGGGTATTTTTAAACAACTGATGATCCATATTGGGGATACGCAGAGTTTGGAATTTGAGCTGAGTACTTATTCTTCTCACCTGAAGAATATGAAATACTTTATGGAGCATGCCAATGGTAAAACGCTTTTCTTTATTGACGAGTTGGGCAGTGGTAGTGATCCAAATTTAGGTGGTGCATTTGCAGAAGTGATTATGGAAGAGCTGGCACACAAACATAGTTTTGGTATTGTAACCACGCATTACCTGAACCTGAAAGTGATGGCCAATAAAGTGCCGGGCATTATCAATGGTGCCATGCAGTTTGATGAAAAGAATTTATTGCCGCTGTATAAATTGATCATTGGTAAACCGGGTAGTTCTTATACTTTCTCTATTGCAGAAAGAATTGGTTTGGACAAACGACTGATTCAAAAAGCAAAGGCCCTGGTAGATGAAGATCATTTTACGCTGGATAAATTACTGAACCGTACTGAACAGGACTTACAGAGAATAGATGTAGAGAAAAAAGAACTACAGCGCTTGCTAAAAGAAAATGAGCGACTGAAAAAAGAAATGCAGCAGGTGATGGACAAGGAACGTCACCGCCAGGAAGTGGAGAAGCTCAAACACCAGAATAAAATTTCAGAAGAGAAGCTGGCTTATTTAAAAGACATGGAGCGTCGCCTGAAATCCATGGTGATTGAATGGCGCAAGGCAGAGGACAAGGACAAAGTGGTGAAGATGATTCATGCCTTACTCTTTAACCAGAAAGAAAAAATGGTGACGGAGAAGCACCAGAAAAAACTCAATGAAAAATTTGTAGAGATAGGTGGTGAAGTGAAGATTGGTGACAAAGTAAAAATGAAACAAAACCGGCAGGTGGGGGTGGTGAAGGAGTTAAGAGGTAAAAAAGCGGTGTTACAGGTGGGTGTTATTCCCATTACTGTTGACCTGAATGATTTGGTGGTGGTGCAGGATAGAATAGTCGGCCAGACCTAAGGATTCACAGCAATAGCAAATGCACAACCTCCCGGTGGGGTAAATATATATTGGCCCTCCTTTTCTGGTGTGCCCGTTGCAGACAATGTTACCACGCCATAGCCCGCTGTTTCCAGCA
>CAZDHQ010000596.1:0-866 GCA_964505135.1 uncultured Ferruginibacter sp. | reverse complement strand
GTTCCGGAAAAAGTTATTCCATTGGCAGTTGGTAATAGTACTGAATAGGTTCCGGGTACCACTACGTTTACATCAATTTTTATTTTTGCAGCGTCTGATAAGGCCTGGCCTTGCCGATATACTCCAAATGCAATTGCATTTGTGCAGCTACCGGGAGCACCGTTATAGGTAAATACTGCAGTGCCTGCATCTTTACTCTTTACATTGATAACAAAAGCACAGTTGCCCTGTTGAATGTGGAAACTATGCTGACCCGCATTTAATGGAATGCCATGCCCCGTCAGTTGAATGCGGTGCGTCCCTTTATTTGAAAATGTACCCGTACCCGAAAATGAAATGCCGCTTACTGTATCTGTCTGGATATTGTATGCACCTATTGAGTCTACATCTACTATAATTTCTACCGAGTGTTCTATACCTAGTTTTTTTGCAACCTTGTAATCACCGTTTATTTTAAGGCTGCTGCAGTCATTAGTGAAAGAGAATAATGCCGGGCTTGCCTGATTAACCTTATCAAAATTTAATTCCTTTTGACAAGTACAAAACAGCAATAGACATGCTATGGCCCAAAGGCGTGTTAATGCAGACATGTATTTACCTCCAATACTAATATAGTTAATAAAAAATATTAAACAGCTAAAGGTAAGATCGATTTAAAAGCAAAGATGGTTGTGTATTTCGGGCAGGAAAGAAGTTGTCTAAAGAGTGATTGATACTGAAGCTATGTTCATCAAATAAAAAAATCTATTTTTTTTTGGTAGTAAATATTCAACACTTACTTTTGCGCCGGAGAGATGGCAGAGCGGTCGAATGCGGCGGTCTTGAAAACCGTTGACTGTCAAAGGTCCGGGGGTTCGAATCCCTCT
>CAZDHQ010000595.1:0-3502 GCA_964505135.1 uncultured Ferruginibacter sp. | reverse complement strand
GCCGTAACCGGAAAATACCTGCAGGTGCAGGAAAAGTCTAATGATAAACCATGGGCTGGTTTTAAACCCCGTTCATCTACGGGTATGGAATTATTGCACGAGGGAGCAGGCAAATGATGGAATGATGTTTAACCTGTTAGTTAAATTTATTTCATGAGTTGCTTTTTATTGTTTGTCTTTTTTATTTCTAAATCAAAAGATGTTGATAGTGATAGATTCAAAACGAATCAGAAAATCTTTTCAAATAAATTTGGAAATCTTTGTAGCTTTTGGTTTATTCGGCCGATAGTAAATTTATTGTATACAAAAAAGCAATCACCTCTTGCTACAGAAGGGTCTAAAGCCCCTTCAGGGGTTTGCGGCTCATGACTACCGAAAGAACCGAAAGACTGGAATCTGTTTTAAGCAAGCGTCAGCCTGATTTAACCGTGGTGCTGGAAAATGTTTTTGATCCTCATAACATCTCCGCCGTAATGCGTACTTGCGACGCCGTTGGTATACAAGACATTTACATACTCAACAATAAAATACCACCGCATAAAAAATGGGGAGCAAAAAGTTCTTCCAGTGCGGCAAAATGGTTAAGCATTCACCAGTTTACAGATGCTGAAAAATGCTTTGCAGAATTGAGAAAGCATTATAAAAAAATTTACACTACTCATCTTAGCAGCGACGCAGTAAGTCTTCACGAATTGAACCTCACTGAACCAGTAGCGCTTGTATTTGGCAACGAACACAGCGGCGTAAGTGATGAAATCATTGCAATGGCAGATGGTAATTTTATTATCCCACAGGTAGGTATTATTAAGTCTTTGAATATCTCTGTTGCCTGCGCAGTTACGCTCTATGAAGCGTTCCGTCAAAAAAATAATGCAGGGCATTATGATCAATCACGATTAGGCAACCAGCAAATGCAATCATTAAGAAATCACTGGGGTTTTATTGATGAAGCTCCTGCCACAGAAACAGAACAGGTTTCTTAGTCTTTTGCTGCATCACATTTTTCGTCGTCATTTACTAATGATGATGTAATATTACATTTCCTGAACCATCACCTGAATCGCTATCGCATGAAGAATTTACTTGTTGTTTTTTTATTATTTACGGCAATCAGTACATCTGCACAAAAAAAGCCGCTTGACCACAGCGTTTATGATAACTGGAAATCCATTGGTGAAAGAATGATCAGTAACGATGGACATTATGTAGTGTACACTGTAAATCCGCAGGAAGGAGATGGTGACCTGGTAATTCAAAATCCACTCAACAATTATAAAAAAGTAGTGCCCCGGGGTTACCAGGCCATCATCACACAAGACAGTAAGTATGTAATATTTCGTATCAAACCTTTTTTTGCTGACCTCCGACAGGCAAAAATTAAGAAGAAAAAGGCCGAAGAAATGCCGCTTGATACTTTAGCCATTATTGAATTGGGAAAGGATAGCATTTTTAAAAAGCCCCGGATCAAATCTTATAAAATTCCGGAAAAAGATGCTGGCTTTATTGTGTACCAGTTAGCCAAATCACCCACTGATAGTACAAAGAAAAAAATTGTTACTGATTCAGTTCTATCTAAGAATGATCTACTTGTAAGGCTGGCTGATTCATTAATAAAAAAATCAATAGACTCCATTAAAGGAAATATCAGTAAAGAAGCATTAACAGCCATTGTGAATAAGACTGCTGCACAAATCATCAAGCAGGGAAAAGACATGGAAGATGCAGATGATGACGAATCACCAGATGCAGGAAAATCAGCAGGCGGTGATCTGTACCTGAAAAGCCTGGTTGATTTTCATGAAATTTTTTTTAAAAATGTAGGCGAGTATTTTATTGACAAGAAAGGCAATAGCCTGCTGATGGAGATTCCCAAAAATAAAAAAGACAGCAATAGTGTTCCACTTGTATTGCTTTATCATTTGCACACACAAAAAACAGATACACTCACCAGGGGCTTTAATGATGCTAAAAATTATGTGTTTGATGAAGCTGGTCAGCAGGTGGCATTTGTTGCAGAAAGAGATAGCAGTGAAAAAGCACTAACAAAATTTTACAAACTTTGGTATTATACGGGTGGCCAGGATAGTGCGATTATGATTGCGGATAAAAATACCGTGGGAATGCAGCTAGGCTTTACCGTTAGTGAGGTTGCAAACATCAGTTTTAGTAAAGATGGGAACAAACTATTTTTTGGTAACACGCCTATACGAGCGCCAAAGGATACCACGCTGGTTGACTTTGAAACAGCTAAACTGGATATATGGCATTATAAAGATGATTACCTCCAGACGCAGCAGTTAAGAAATTTATCATTGGAACTAAACAGAAGTTATACTGCAATCTATCAAATTCCTGAAAAGCGCTTACTTCAGTTGGGTGGTGAAAGTGCTGAATTAATAACAACTGTAAACGAAGGAAATGCGGATTGGGTATTGGCAGAAACAAATAATAGCAATAGGATTCCTGCTCAGTGGACGGGAAGAACAAGAAATTCAGCTTTCATACTAAATACCATCACGGGTGAAAAGAAAACCGTTTTTACCAACTTGTTTGCCAATGCAGAACCATCTCCTTCAGGAAGGTTTGTATACTGGTATAATCCAGAAGCTAAAAATTATTTTACTTATGAGGTGGCAACCGGCATTACAAGAAATGTAACGGACAAGATCACTGTGGCATTGGCTGACGAAGAGAATGATGAACCTGATTTTGCCAATGAATATGGAACGATGGGCTGGCAAAGTGGAGATAGTGCATTTTATGTATACGACCGATATGATGTTTGGAAAACGGCACCAGATAATTCATTTAAACCAACCATTCTTACGTCCAACAAAAGCATTACAGGCAGAACAAAAAATGAAGCATCAAGAATTATAAAGACTGACCCTGAAGAGCGCTTCTTTTCTCCCGGTAAAAAATATTTGTTCTCCACCTTCAACAGGATCACTAAAGAGGCAGGATTGTATTTCAGAACGATGGATAATAATTTGGTTGAAAGAATTGAACTGGATGGAAAGGCTGTTTATTCAAGATTTATTGCTTCTAAAACTAATAACGCATTATGTTTTTCAAAAGAGAATTATCAAAACTCACCAGATATCTATTATATGGCTTTGCAGGATAGTAAGGCTGATGAAAAAATGAATGACATTGTAAGGCTTTCCAACATCAATCCACAACAGAAAGAGTACAACTGGGGTACTGCAGAATTATTTAAATGGAAAACTTACAATGGAAAAGAAACAGAAGGCATTTTATACAAGCCTGAAAACTTTGATCCGAAAAAGAAGTATCCACTCATCTGTTATTTCTATGAAAAGTTAACCGATGGGTTGTACAATTACATTGCACCTGCGCCTACACCAAGCAGGTTGAACATTTCATTTTTTGTGAGCAGGGGTTATATAGTTTTAGCACCGGATATTTCATACACCATTGGTCATCCGGGCAACAGCGCTTACGACTATATTGTGAGTGGGGCAAGAGCATTGGTAAAAAA
>CAZDHQ010000594.1:0-3517 GCA_964505135.1 uncultured Ferruginibacter sp. | reverse complement strand
ATACAAAAAATGGAGTAATCCCCCCTGTCTTTAGCCAGGACCGGCTCATGCGCCTGCTCGCTCGTCATTCAATTAAGCGTCAATAAGTAGCCCTGCCGCCGGTCAGGTCAAACGTAAATCCCGTGGTAAAACTATTTTGCGGAGAAACAATATATGCAGCCAAATTAGCCGCTTCATCAAGCGTGCCGCAGCGTTTCATTGGAATTTTATCTGTCATGTATTTTACCTGTGCATCCGGCATGGCATCTACCAATGGGGTCCTGATCACAGCTGGTGCCAATGCATTCACCGTGATGCCGGTTTCTGCATATTCGCTTCCCTGTACTTTTGCCATGCAAATAACAGCGGCTTTAGATGTAGAATAGGCCAACATACCTGCGTTTCCTTCCTTGCCTGCAATAGAAGCGATGTGCAATATCCTTCCATAATTATTTTCCACCATGTGCGGCAGTATCGCTTTGGAAGTATAAAAGCAGCTCATAAAGTTTACATCAAATACTTTCTTCAAGTTTGCGCTGCTCACTTCATGGCTCTTAATGTTGGTAACGCCTGTGATACCAACACAATTCACTAAAATATTAATCTTCTTAAAGTCGTTGATCAGGCCAGCAATAGTTTGATCCACTAATACTTCATCGGTAACATTCAATGCTACAATTCTTGCTTTATCACCATAATCATCAAAATATTTGTGTAAATCATCTTCGTTCAAATCCAATACAATCACTTTAGCATCAAGTGATAATAATTTCCTTGCAATCGCTAAACCAATACCAGACGCTGCTCCTGTAACAATGGCAACCTGGTTTGTAAAATTTTCTGTCATACAATGTAACTTTCTATGCAGTAACTAATAATTCTGAATTGACAATTTCCAATACTCTTTCGTTCAACTCTTTGATGTAACGAACAGAAGAAGGATCAGGATTGTACGCTGCTTTCCTGGCAACGCTGTTTTTAAGTATACCTCTAGCCATCAATAATTCTTTTTCAGCGTAATGAAACAGCTCCATATTTTGCAGAGAGAAGAAAATCTGCGGCATCACTTTTTCAAAAAGATCAAAAGCTTTTTTATCATCCCCATTTTTGCGAAGCAAGAACACTTTTTGCAGAATATCGGATACCCCTAAACCCGGCATCACACCCGCAATTCCAAGCGGTACTAACTCAAGCATATACAGTCCACCCCACCCTTCAAACAAACCAATTTTTCCTTCGGTTTTTTTAATGATGTCTTCAAACTTCGGTGCACACAATGGCTCCTCCAGTTTTAAATATTTAAAGTTGGGATGATCGCCCATTAAATCCTGGATGAAATCAGCACTGATGGAACTGCCACCCGGGTTAAAGTCCTGTATCAACACTGGTGTATCAGGAATTGAATCAAGAAATCCGCCGAGATAATCTTTCAATGAATTATCTGGCAAGCTGAATATCCTTGGTACAGCCAATGATACTACGTCAGCACCAGCTTTCACATTCTCTTGTGCAAGCCTAATAGCTCCACGTAGCGATGGATTGTTTGACTGAGATACAATCTTAATCCTGCCTGCAGCATGCTTAACAGCTACTTTCACCACGTACAATTTCTCCTCGTCGGTAAGCTTATAAAACTCACTTGCATAGGCAGGCAGGCAAACAGCTTCAATACCACTATCTGCTGCAAAGTCAATTAAACTGCAGAGTGCCTGCTCATCAATTTCTTCATCCACAGTAAATGGAGTAGGAATAATCGGCACAACTCCTGTCAATTCTTTCGAAAGATCTTTCATTGTAAATTTTTATTTGTTTTAGGTCATATGGATCCAATTGCAATCGGATACTCCATAATTAGTTGTTGATATGATTTGGTTTTAAACTTCTTTGATAAGCCCGGTTATCTACTATTGTTAGTATAAGCGTAGAGAAGAAAACAAGCACACCACCAATGATCGCCGGCACTTTTAATGTTTCTCCTAAAAAGATGGTTGATATCGGCAAGGCCAAAAAGGTGATCATGTAATTGGATAAAGCCACCTGTGTTGCATCCAAATATTTAAGCACTTTAAAGAACAAGAGCATGGAAAGAAAGTTGTGAAACAAAGTAAGTGAAGCCATGCCCAGCCATGTTTTCAATGTAAAGGATGGCACTTTAGCAAACATTTCTGGTTCATAATAAAGCACCAGTGGTGTAAGCATGATTACCAACACCACGTAAGTGTAAAACACCATTTCCATCTCTGTGTAATTCTCGGCAATTTTTTTACAGCCAACATTGTAATATCCATTGCCAAGAATAGCGAGTACTATTAACAGGTTACCTAGTGCGTACTTGGAACTCATGTCCATCTTACGAATATCGTCGGTTGAACACAGCGCCACTCCAATAATAGCGATGGCAAAACTGATCCAACGCAGCCTGTTCATCTTTTCTTTTAAAATCAAAAAGGCAAAAAAGGCAGTAACTACCGGTAACGCTAACACGAGGATAGCAGCATTACTTGCCAAAGAATATTGTGTACCCCATGTCATGAAAACCTGTGAAGGGAAGGCTCCCAAAGCACCTAGTTGAACAAACACGAGGATATCTTTAAACTTCTTTTTTCCTTTCTTAAAATCCTTTATCGCATAAGGCGCTAAGAACAATACAGCCAATAACATCGGCGCCCAAACCGTGAAGTAAGGCCCTACCTGGTCCTGCGTTAACTTGATGCTGGTAAAGTGAAAAGACCAGATCAGGTTACAGAACAGCAGTACTGCCCATGCGATGAATCCTTTTTTCATGTAGATAGTTTAGCGATAATGGTTTAATGCCGTAAATATTTTTATTAATAGATTGACTCCTTCACCACTTCGTTTGAAACAATAAGTGTGTTGCCGGTTTTATATTGATTGATGGCTTCATAATCCAGTTCAATTCCCAATCCATCTCCCTCTGGAACAATGGCAGCACCGTTTTCAAATACAATTGGATCTACAATCAAATCATTCACCCTCACCAGTTCACCAAAAATATCAGAAGGTATGGTGCAGTTGATGCTGGCTGCAGCAATATGTAATCCCATTGTCTCCAAAATTCCCAAATCAACTTCTGATCCACGCCAGCAATGCTTTCCTTCCAGGTTGGCGATCTCTGCTAAGAGAATTGAATTATAAGCAGCGCCATTAAAATTGTAGCCATCAACAGCGTCTGCTCTTACAAAAGCGATGATATCTCTTATATCCTGTGTATAGGGCAATGAAATATGCCTGAACATTGGAATACCCAATGTCTTTTTCAAATAACTAAAGCCTTCTACATCTTCATGTAAAATGGGATCTTCCAAACCAAGCATTACATCCTTATCTACACCGTCCATTAATTTCAATGTGGTGGCCACATCTGTCCAGCGTTGATTGGGATCCAACATTATTTTTATTCCATCACCACATTTTTCTTTAATTGCTTCTGTCCATAATCTTACCGGGTCTTCATCCGAGCATTTAAATTTGAAAGCTTTGTGGCCCTTCATCATGGCGTCATACGCTTTCTGTGCAG
>CAZDHQ010000593.1:0-3523 GCA_964505135.1 uncultured Ferruginibacter sp. | reverse complement strand
TGGCTTAAAATGAGTTGGCTGGTTAATCCTATCATATAATTTGATATACTTTGGATTTGCCGCCTGCTGTTCAAATGCCATAATTCGGTTTAAAAATTCATTTTCTACAGAAGCAGGCAACGGTTCATCCCCACCTCCAAATAAGGCTCCATTTTCCAGCATCATTTTCATTTTAAGGAATTCATTTTCAGCTTTAAGCTTTTCTTCGCTGTTTAGTTCATCAAAATTTTCAGGCATATTGTAAATTTTTAGAAAAAATATAAAACTGTTCATATAAGTAGTAGCCTGTTACACGTTTTATTTATCATAAGCCACCGGGAAGAACTGCCTTCAGCTTAATACAAGTTGTATTTCCATTGCTCGTGGCGTATGTATTTTATTTAACTTTGCCTGAATAATTTGAAATTTCCTATGTCAGAATTAGCAACGAGTGCTGCGCCACTTACCTCTAAAGATTTCGCCACCGACCAGGAAGTACGCTGGTGCCCCGGATGTGGTGATTATTCCATTTTAGCCCAGGTGCAAAAAGTAATGCCAACCATTGGTGTTCCTAAAGAAAATATTGTAATTGTATCCGGCATCGGCTGTAGCAGCCGCTTTCCGTATTACATGAATACATATGGTATGCATAGCATCCACGGCCGTGCCACTGCTGTTGCCAGCGGTTTAAAAGCGGCAAGGCCAGAGCTGAGTGTATGGGTAGTAACTGGTGATGGTGATAGTTTGAGTATTGGAGGTAATCACACCATTCATTTGCTCCGCAGAAATTTTGATATTAATATCCTGATGTTTAATAACCAGATTTATGGTTTAACAAAGGGCCAGTATTCACCCACATCAGAAGAACATAAAATTACCAAAAGCACACCTTTTGGAAGTATTGATCACCCATTTAATCCTGCTGCCTTAGCGATGGGTGCAGATGCAAGCTTTATTGCACGTACCATGGACAGGGATCCAAAACACCTGCAGTCAATGCTTACCAGGAGCCACCAGCATAAAGGCGCTTCCTTCCTGGAAATCTATCAAAACTGTAACATCTTTAATGATGGTGCTTTTGAAATATTCACTGAAAAGGGTACAAAGGCTGAAGAAGTGATATTCCTTGAGCAAGGCAAGCCGCTTATTTTTGGCGCAACAAACAATAAAGGAATTAAGCTGGATGGCTTTAAACCGGTAGTAGTGGAAATTGGTAAAGATGCAAGCGTAGAAGACCTTTGGGTACATGATGAAAAAGATTTTTACAAAGCGCAGATATTGATTCGCATGTTTGATGATCCAAGATTACAGGGACACTTACCAAGACCGTTTGGTGTGTTTTATGAAACAGAAAGGGCCTGCTACGAAGACAGCATGCAATTACAGATTGATGATATTATTGCTAAGAAAGGCAAAGGTGATTTGGATAAGCTGTTGAGAGGAAATGAGATTTGGACAATTAGTTAAACAATCAATAACTGAGATAAAAAAAACCTGGTGATTACTCAACAGGTTTTTTTTATCTCAAAAATGAAAAACTATTAATACAGGTAATTCAAAGCAATGATATCATTTGGATTGAATGTTCTATCAGTACCAGCTGAGCAGGCAAGCATAAATGATTCTGCGTCAAATCCGGACGGTGTTCCCGGAATCAAAATAGCTCCCAAACCAGATTTTGGTTTTTCTTCATTTACTCTTCTTCCACCACAGCTTAAAGAACGGTCGAAATAATCTGTATGACGGAAACCAATACAGTGGCCCATTTCATGTTGTAATACAGAAGTGATATAATTTACATTTGGATTAGTGCCATATGCTTGTGGATTGGTGTTCATCTTAATTTGGTTGTACGGATCTCCGGTAGAAGTTGGGAAGCCAGACGACCCTAAGGTGATATAACCACCTGAAGGACCCTGGTCAAAGCCAACTATACCAACATTACCACCAGACGCTACTCTCTTAAAAGTGATCTGCAAGCCCAATGCATTGTATCTTGCTACCATTTGATCAGCAGCGGTAGACCAAACTGAGTTGCCAACCAGGGTGCCACTTACGGAAACAGTAATTGTTCTTGGAAGACTTTTTACCAGGTTAGTAGTGCGATACTGCTCTACATTAGCAATTACCAATGTCGGTGAAACTGCAGTTGAGTTAAGGTTTTCATCTGTTAAGATGATATCACCTTCTACTAAATAACCATTTGAAACTTTGCGGACATTTTCAGAACTAAAGCCAAGGGTTTCAATTTTCTTTAATATTTCACTTGAAACATCAGGCTGTGAAGTGGAACTTTCTTTTTTACAGGATACAGTTAAAAGGCTTGCGCCAACAAACGCAAAGCAGGCTGCAGATAGTAATCTCATAATTTTAAATTTTGGTTATACAGTTTGTGATCATCTAATTTAACTTGATTTAAATTACAAAACGTTTTTCTGTGCAGAACTTTTTTGCAACCATGTCTGAAATAAATTGAGCATATGAATAGAGGCTTTGTAGTATTCCTTTTGTTAGTATTGATTTCCAAAACTTCCAGTGCACAAACTGTGGAGCTGAAAGGCAATGTTGCAGGAGTTGAAAAGTTTTCCACAGGAAAGTTTTACCAACTCATATTAAAAAACAATGCGCCCGAAGCAGTAATACTGCAGGTGAAACTACATGCCACCAGGCAAATAAAGGAAAATGCATTTATCGTTGATGGCAACCAGCTAAATACCATCCACAATTTGCAAGACTGGTTTACTATAGCTGTACCCGATAATAATTACTGGAAATTTTCTAAAACAGTACTCCAATTAAAAACTAACGGTAATTACTACCAGCAATTCCTTTTCTACATCCAGGTAAAAAGCCTTGCAGGAGTTAACGATAAATTATTTAAAGAACGAGAAGTAAACACCGTTCCCATTGGTGACATGTTAATCCTAACTATTAACAGCACAACAAAAGAAGTAGAACAGCTGTTTTTAAATGACGACAATGTGGTGCAGATTGATGTGATGAAAAAAAAGCCGAAAGCAGAATTGGGTGTACCGGGCTTTGATTTATCAGCTAATAAGATCAACCTGGCGCAAAGTGAATTTCCCCAAATCAATGGCGATGGTTTACAGGTTTCCATAAAAGAAGAATTTTTTGATACTGCAGATATTGATATAAAAGGGCGTATACTGCCTTCACCCCTTGCTTCCAAAAGTGTATCTAACCATGCGAATTTTATGTCTACCATCATTGCCGGAGCAGGCAATTCAGTTGATTACGCAAAAGGTGTTGCGACAAATGCATTGATCTCTTCCTCATACTTTGAACCCGTATTACCAGATGCAAACAATTATTACCAACAACAAAATATCCTTGTACAAAATCATTCTTATGGTTCTGACATTGATAATCATTATGGTTTAAATGCCGTGGCTTTTGATAAAAGCGCCAATGACAATCCTAACCTGCTGCATGTGTTTTCTTCAGGAAATGCTGGTAATGCCGCAAGCACCACTGGCACCTATGCAAACATTACGGGCTATGCAAATCTTACAGGCAATTATAA
>CAZDHQ010000592.1:0-3531 GCA_964505135.1 uncultured Ferruginibacter sp. | reverse complement strand
GAGGCTTACCAATCCGAATGATATTTATTATTTGACCACATTTGAAACTGCCACCAGAGATTCTGCAGGCTGGGCTGAGCGGCAACTGGCGTATTTAAGAAAATCCTTTGCTGATGGCGCTATTGGAATGAAGGTTTGGAAAAATATCGGCATGACCATTAAAGACAAAGACGGTAATTTTATAATGATAGATAACCCGATGTTCGATACGATTTTTAATTACCTCGAACAAAATCATCTGCCTGTTTGCGGCCATATAGGCGAACCCAAAGCCTGCTGGATGCCTTTAGACAAAATGACTACTAATAATGACCGTTCCTATTTTAAAGACCACCCGGAGTATTACATGTATCTCCATCCGGAATTTCCATCTTATGAGGCACAGATTCAGTCAAGGGACCACCTGCTTGAAAAACATCCGAATTTAAAATTTGTAGGAGCACATCTTGGCAGCATGGAATGGAGTGTTGATGAAATGGCAAAGCGGCTTGATAAATTTCCGGATATGGCTTTGGATTTTGCGGAGAGGATAGGGCATGTGCAATTTCAATGTATTGGAGAGTGGCAAAAAGTGCATGATTTTTTTATGAAATACCAGGACAGGATAATTTATGGAACAGACCTTGAAACAGATGACAATCAAAGCCAGGATGTAGTGATAACCAAAGCCAATGAGCTTTGGATGCGTGACTGGAAATATTTTACATCAGGCGATACGCTTCAATCTCCGCTTGTAAATGGAAAATTCAAAGGGTTAATGTTACCCAAATCCGTTGTTGACAAAATATATTATAAAAACGCTGAAAAATGGTATTTCGAAAGCAATCCTTTAAAAAAATAATAGCTTAATTCCGATGCAAGAAAATAGTTATCCAAAAATTGGTATCAGGCCTATTATTGACGGCCGCCTCGGTGGTGTGCGGGAATCTCTCGAAGATACTACCATGAAGATGGCACAAAATGTTGCTGCTTTGTATAAGCGGGAATTAAACTACCACCTGCAAAGCAGGTGGTAGTTTAACCCAGATTTTGCAGTTAAAAAATAAAGTCACTTTGTTCTTTTTGAATAAAATCTCTACTGCGTAGCAGTTGGAATTTACTAACTTAAATGATTGATAAACAGTTGTTATTTTTTACAATCAGGGTCTCACTGAAAATACCGGATTAAATTTTTTTTCTGAGTGGTGATGCGATAAGTGTTGCCACTTTTTTGTTTGAGTATTGCCGATCAGGTCTTTTTTACTTCATTTTACTGTTCTTCTTAGTTACAGCAGACACCTATCCCATAGTTTGTTTTGATTAGTATTATTAAGCTGCCTGTTTTTGACTATGGGTTGCCTGCATTCGTTTGGCTATCTGAGCAGCATTGCTCGTCAGCAAACTGAAAAATATCCATACTTTTTCATTGGCCTGTGTTCTTGCTTTTATCTGTTGCATGTCATAATGAGTCTTTTCATTACCAAAACTTCCTTCTAAAGCTGTACTTCTTATTTTTCCAAGTATGGAACGCATCTGGTTTTTCTGGTCTTTGTATTTTCCCTGGTTTCCTTTGGCTGCAAAAGATGTGGCTATATGGTTGTCCGTACAATATTTTCTGTTGGCATTGGTTGCATAGATAGCATCGGCTCCCATTTGATAGCAAGCTCCAAAATATCTTCGTTGCAGGTGAATGGTATTTTGCAGGCGGGTGCTCTCATTAAAATTATCATAGCTGAGATGTTCAATAAAGTTAATGCCGTTCACCTGCAGCATGTTTACTTTAGCTCCAAATTCTACAGTCTTTACTTCTTTACCTCTTACAATGGCCCGTACATAAGGCTTGTGCAGCGATACAATTCTGTCGGGTACGGTTGCCTGCTTGCCAAAATGCAATTGCCATTGCTGCTGCCGCATAGCATTAATTGTTTTTAACCGGTTGCTTTGACGCCGCCGCAATACAGCCCCATGGTGCTTTTGCAGATCATCAAGCTGCTTTAGCAACCGATCCAGGTATTTCAGCAATAGTTTACAGATCTACTTGCTTTGTCTTTTACTTTTCTTTCTTCTTTTAGCAAAGGACAGGTATTGCTCTTTGTGTTTTTCATGGTTGGTCCGGCTGACCCTGAGCTTTAATTTTTTTCGCTGCTCTTTGATCATTAACCAAACATCACTGATCGCCTTCCATATCAACCTGGATCAACAGGATAATTGATATAGCTTTCATACACAGTGGCATCACAAAAACCGATATGCGTATGTTCCATATAAGGTTTCCAATGCTGCGCACAACTGATCTGCAACTTGTCTATATCCAGATGCTGACCTAAATAACTGCGCCACCGGCTGACTATATCTTTATCTTTTATCTGCTCGCCATGCAGCAACTGAATACCACAAAACATTTGCATCTGCCAGTTACCATTCAGCAATTCAATCAGCATGGCATCGCTGCACTGGTAATAGGATTTGAGTACTTGCAAAGCGATTCCTCCTTTTACATCAAACCAGGGTTTGCACCCCTTACCACTTATACTCCTACGTGGCCGGGCAATAGTAGCGGCTAACTTATCAAAAGCAATAGCTTGATAAAGTTCTCCCGGCGGAGTATTATAAAATGCCTGTAATTGTAAATCGGGCGATTGTACAAACAATAAGTTTTGGTACATTTGCTCAGTACATTTGATTGCCCCGTTTTGCGCATTTTTTATGCCATTGCGTGGTTTTTGTTACATCATCTTTGCACCAAATTCACTGCCTGTGTGGATTTCAGATTTTCAGGAAGACTCCAATCAATAAAAAAAAACAATACTGCATTTTGACAGTTTGTCGAAAATTAGCCGACTGCAAAATCTGGGTTTAATTTGCTTACCGGGTACACCAGTCGCGTAATAACTAAGTGCCTGAACAGTTCGCCTGCAATAGCATTAAACCCAATTTCATCAAAGAGTCTGCCTAATAGCAGTTCCGGACCAACCAGGTAAAAAGATTCAATCGAATTGACAAATGAATCTACAAATTCCAACTCGGCTGCTTCATCAAAGGCAAGCAAGGACTGCTTTGACAGGGATAAAATTTCCCGTTTAGCCTTCTTTATCAAAAAATCAATCTCTGTTTTTTGGGCAGAGCTGCCAATCGTTTTACGAACAACATATTTGCCAGAAGACTTGTCAATAATCTGAGTGCTGACAACACCGCTTTTATTAGGCTTTTTGCGAACAAACATAGCCCGATAAAGGTAAAGCCCGCAGCCTTAAAACCTTCAGGATACCCTAACTCAACATATGAACTCAAGACTGGCAAGGGTTTCAGACGATGAAGCTGATGAGCCGCACAAAACGGGACGAGAACAAGCATAGTAAGGTACATTTATTTATTCAGTGCAGCACAGGAAGAGATAGCTTTTGCTTTACGCTATGGCTTAGATACACAACACATGTCTGCGGAGCACTGAACTGCCACTTTTGCCAACCCTCCCATAAGCTGTCTTTCAAGGTTGTGAAGCCTTTCTGTGCCCTGAGTTTCGAGTAGTGATTATGCTGTTTGTGTCTCCCG
>CAZDHQ010000591.1:0-3539 GCA_964505135.1 uncultured Ferruginibacter sp. | reverse complement strand
GGTATTCAAAGTGCCTGAAGCCCGATACTTTATGATAGTAAAACCGACACCAGATATGAGAAGGTAACTTATGACCTCAATATTAGCTGGGATGATTGCAAAGTAATATACATAAATGGAACCCAGCCTGTATTCGGCACTCATGCGAGGGTATCAAGTAGCAATTCACAGGACCTTACCATGTTTGCCGGAGACTTTAAATCAATAGCCATAAACGGCGACTATTTTCTTAACCCCGATACAGGCGAATCGCAGCTAGCCGATCTGGACAAAACGCTTCATGCATACCAAAGCTATTTAGAAAATAAACTCGCTATCCCGTATAAAGGAAAAACGGTTTACATTCAGACTACGCCTGTCTCAAAAGATAATTCATGGTTGTTCGCTTCCTATCCTACAATTGTAAAAGTTGGCTGGGACGACGGCATGAAATCTTTTACTAGTAAAGAAAAAGGTTCGGGCTTTTTACAGTATATGGCGCATGAACTTGCCCATTATTATTTTGGTACTGTTCGTGCTTTCAATTCAGAAATTGGTGATATGATATCCGAAGGTTTTGCAGAGTATTTGGCACTGCATATTACACGGAGATTAATCAGTGATAGCCTTTACCGGGAAAAATTACAATCGAAAGTACGCTCCATGCGCAATAATCTGAATCCCACACCGGTTGCAAAGGTCCGCATTGAGTCCGATTACAAGAATCGGGAACTGTATGTGTACTATTATGCCCCGCTTCTCTTTTTAGCGATTGAAAAAGAGATTGGGGAAGAAAAGATGTGGGAATGGATACAATCGCTGCTTTTATCTCCAACTGTGCGTACAAACTATGCATTTTTTGAACAGACATTGAAGAAAGTTGTGAATAATAAAACTAAGTTCGACCTATTACACGAAAAGTACTTCAATGCCGATAACAGTTTCCAAAATATTGTTTCAACAATTAATATCCAAACTGATCCATTACCCTCTTCTAAAGATGGAAAACCGGTTTCAAAAACATACTACTATTTCTTCTTTTCCAGGCCGCTTACAGACATCGGTTCTTCCCAAAATAAGATGATTGTACATACAGAAATCGGGCAAATAACCTGCACGCAACAGGAATTAATAAAGTTGGCCAACACGACTGGGCCAAGAGTTAAAGAAGAATGTAAAAATGATTCGGGAAGCACCAGTGAATTCAATACATATAATTCTATGGAAGACGCACAAGCCGCTTTAAAACGCTGGCTGGAAAGATATAATAGGAATAGTGCGATGCTTGTGAAAATCTTGAAACCATAAAAACAACGCACAACATTGATTTTGCAAAAGCTGGACTGACGAATATCGCCATCAACCGTAGGAATTCTGATCCGGCTTCAGTAATTTGGCTTCTGCTAATCGAGTCAACAGTGGCCAAGCGAACGACAGAATATAATTTCCCAACCTTTGCAAAATACTGACTGTTGGGCGTAATGCTATGACGCCCCTGCTAACATTAACAGATAAATTTTTGCCGACCTTTAAAAAATGAAAAATTTGTTTCCCTCTTATTCTATTGGACACTTTATAAACGAGCCGACAAATCAAACTGAATTTGAAATAGTGCAGTTTGACAGGATGGAAGAACCCGATGTAGACGATGTTCACAAGCATACTTTCTACGAAATTCTTTGGATTGAAAAAGGCATCAGTAAACAAACGATTGACTATAAGGAGTATGAGGTTTTGCCAAATAGTTTGTTCTTCATTTCGCCCAACCAAGTACATCAGTTTGAAGAGTGGAGACCTTTAAAAGGCGGCACAATTCTTTTTACAGAAGACTTCTTTTTGCTGAACCACCACAACAAAGACAAATTGTTTGAGTTGAGTTTTTTAGACAACTTTTATTCGAATCCTTGCATAAAATTGGACAAGAATAATTTTGCCGATATCAAACAAACGATTGACTTAATTGCAATCGAACAACAGCGAAAAGACAAAAGCCCAGCCATCACCCAATCTTATTTACATATTTTGTTGGCACAAGTTCAGCGTTGTATTGATATAGAAACTGAAAAACCGGTTTCAAAAAAGTATATTATCCTTTTCAAGCAATTCAAAAACTTGTTAGACAAACATTTTACTGAAAACAAAACCACAACTTTTTTTGCAGAGCAATTACATATTACGGCACATCATTTGAACCTTATCACTAAAAACGTAACAGGCAAAACTGCAAGTGCAGTCATAAGAGCAAGAAGCATTTTAGAAGCAAAACGTTTGTTAACTTTTACAGACTTTACAGTAACTGAAATTGCAACCCAACTAAGCTATTTTGACAGTTCTTATTTCGCAAAGCAATTCAAAGCCGAAACAAATAAAACGCCAATAACTTTTAAAAACGAAATGTCCCAAAAGTACCGAATAAAGTAGTTTCTGTTATAACACCAAGGCTTGGTTTTATATCATTTTTGCATCGTCAATAGTGACAAGTAAAAAGTAAACTATAAAACAATGCCAGAGCAAGTAAAATGGGTTTTTGACCCAAGCCACACTAAAATAGGGTTTAGTGTTCGACATTTCGGTATTACTGAAACCGATGGTTTTTTCAGGGAATTTGCTGGGAACATTCAAACAGGAAAAGACGATTTCTCTGACTTAAAAGTGGATATGACTGTGCAGATAAGCAGCATAGATACAAACGATGTGCAAAGGGATGCACACCTTAAAGCAAACGATTTTTTCAACGCTGAAAAATTTCCAGAAATGAAATTTGAAAGCACAAAATTAGAACCAACTGCAAATGCACATGAGTACAAATTACACGGCAATTTGACTATTAGAGATGTAACCAAACCTGTAATTTTTGATATGGAGTTTGCAGGCATTGTGCCAAAAGACCCATTTGGAAATACAAAGGCAGGTTTCTTTGTTTCAGGTGCTATTAACAGGCAAGATTATGGTTTGTCTTTTAATGTATTGCTTGGTACAGGAAATTTGGCAGTTTCCGATAAGGTGAAGATCATTATTCCCGTTCAACTTTTAAAGGTTGCCTGATAATGACAAGGAAAATTTGGTTTATCACTGGTATATCAAGTGGTTTGGGCAAGGCACTTGCTCAAACTGTCATTGATAATGGCGACTTTGTTGTTGGTACATTTCGTAGTCAAATACAGGCAGACGCTTTTAATAACCAACACAAAGACGACGCTTTTGCCTTGACTTTGGACATCACTAAAACCACCGAAATTGAAAAAGCATTTAAATTTATAACTGGCCAGTTTGGAAAAATTGATGTGCTGGTAAATAATGCGGGGTTTGGTTTTGCAGGTGCTATTGAAGAAACAAGCATCACAGAAACACGAGAAATATTTGAAGCCAACTTCTTTGGTACTTTGCAACTTACGCAGATATTTTTGCCATTATTCAGGCAACAAAAATGTGGACACATCATTCAAATTTCTTCTCACGGTGGTTTTAAAGCATTCCCAGGTTTTGGCATTTACAACGCCAGCAAGTTTGCATTAGAAGGTTTTAGCGAAGCATTGGCGATTGAAGTTGCACCTCTCGGC
>CAZDHQ010000590.1:0-3540 GCA_964505135.1 uncultured Ferruginibacter sp. | reverse complement strand
TATAGTTCTCTATTTTTCTTTAATGATAATACAGGATGGGTTTGCGACTCATCCTACGTGTACAAAACAAATGGGAGCATTAATTCATGGAGTAAATCAGTGATACACAAAAACAGTGCATTCAGGTATGTAAATTCAATATTTGCTACCTCTCCCAATAATATCTACCTGTCTGTATCCAACGGTGAAATTTATAAGTCAACAGATGGCGGCAGTAATTTTTACCTTAGGAGCCTGGCATTTGAAACACTAAATCCTCAGTATTCAGATCTTCATTTTGTGGATGATAATACCGGGTATATTGCCTACGGAAGAAGAATATATAAAACTACTGATGGCGGTGCTCACTGGCAAATGGTAGTAGCATTAGGAGAATCTTATATTGCTGAGATACATTTTACAGACGCCAATCATGGCTGGGCATGCGGTGATGAATTTATACTTACCTATAATCCATAGTGCCGGGGAATAGTTAGTAAAGAAGCATTTTATTGAAAGGCTGAAATACCTGTACTTTTAAATTCGTAAGCGCATTCTTTTTGATAAGGATTATTTACCTGTTACCGTAAGCGTATACCCCGTATTCACCGTAAGCGAAGCGCCGGGCATTACCCGTAAACTTCTTACTGTTACGTTAGAATTGATCTCCACGGTACCGCTTTCAATTACCACATCTGTTTTTTCAGCAGGTAAAGTTCCACAGCTCCAGTTGGCATTATTTTCCCAGTTGCCGCTGGTGTTTGCTATCCACTTGTTTTTAAAGGTGATGGTAATATAAGCACCAGGACTACCATCCACCAAACAGCGATACCTGGTGCCAACCGTTTCTGCCTGTACATTATTGAAGTTTAACGTGGAGCTGTTTACGCCGGAATAATCTGTACTGTTTAATACAGGAGCATAGTTGATACTGTCTGTGCTTTTTTGCCATTGGTAACTGGATCCCAAAATATCACTTGTAAAGCTGGTGCTCAATGTGCCCGGACAAATAGCTGCATTGGCGCCCTGTGCTTTCACTGGATCGCTGGTTAGTATTAAATCGGTTGCTATGGCATTGCTCACTTCTGCATAATAAGAACCGGGCCTTGAAGGGTGGTATACAGCATTTCCATGGATGATCTCTACCATACCCTGGCCCACCTTATACCAGGTATAAGTATTGTTTGCTGGCGTACCACCTGCGTTTACCCATATGGAATCAGCAGCAGCCTGTGCAGCTATGTTTGCCTGCTGGCCGTACACAAATTGTGTGTTGGGCTTATTTTTATATCGCTCTGCCAGCTTTTCTATGGGATCAAAGTTTAAATTGTTAGGAGCAATATTAAGATACGGCAGCGTTGGCGGAATGGCATTGCTGATATCACCTGTTAAGGCATTGTACCCTACATCCATTTGTACCAGGTTGCTCAAATTTTTCATAGCAGCAGGCAGGTGTTTCAGGTTGTAACTGCCGTACAGGGTAAATTCCTGCAGGTTGGTTAGGTTAGCCACAGCCGGGGGCAGTGAGTCCGTAAAATAATATTCTCCCACATGAAAAGTGACAAGGGCAGTAAGGCTGTCTAAAAATTCCTGCAGGGTAGCGTGCAGCCCATTATCAAGCAGGAAAAGGGTAGTAAGCTTAGATAGGTTTTTAAAAGAAGCAGGAATTTTTCCCGTCATCTTATTTCCTGTAAATTTCAATGAAACCACCCGGTTATTACTCACACCTACACCATCCCAGACAGCAACAGGAGAGGTGGTTTTCCAGCCGCTGTTGTTATACCAGTTGGGGCCATTGGTGCTGTCATACAAATCCACCAGTGCCAGTGAATCCTGCACCGCTACCCATTGGGCACTTAATTTGGTAATACAACAAATACTAATGAGAAAATAAAGGGTTAATATTCTTTTCATAAACCATGATTTGGCAGGGAACCAAAACTACAGGAAATGTTTTATAAAGCCGGGGTTTACTGAGATAAGCCACTTAGCTCTACAACCAAAATACCGTTAAAATACCTTTTGTTCTTATTTTTTTCATTTGTATCTTGTTTCTAAGGCGGCATGCCAACCCAATACTCAACCCAGGCCTTCAACAACCATATTACTTGATCAATAAATTATTCCCATGGCCAATACTTATCACCAGGTTTATTTACAAACCGTGTTTGCCGTTAAATACAGGGCTGCTGTTTTAGACAAAGCGTGGAGAAAGGAGCTGTTTGCAGTAATGGGCAATTTGATCAATGAAACAGGCTGTAAAAACATTATTGTAAATGGTGTGGAAGATCATGTGCACTGCTTTATCGGGTTGAAACCGGCAATTGCTATTTCAGAATTAATGAAGACGGTAAAAGCAAAATCATCCAAATACATCAATGATCACCAGCTTACCAAAAAACGTTTTGAATGGCAGGTAGGCTATGGTGTTTTTTCTTACAGCCAGTCGCATATTGACAGGGTGTACAAATACATTGCCAACCAGGAGCAGCATCATCAAAAGCAAAGCTTCCGGCAAGAGTACATTAGGTTCCTGGATAAGTTTAAGATACCTTATGAGGAACGCTTTCTTTTTGAAGAGCTCATTTGATTAGCGGATAGATTGAAATCCATCCGCATAAGATGGGGCCGAGCCTACGGCTCTTGCAGATGGATTGCGTTTTGCATTTGGACGGATTGAAATCCATCCGTATAAGATGGGCCGAGCCTACGGCTCTTGCAGATGGATTGCTTTTTTCATTTGGATGGATTGAAATCCATCCGCATAAGATGAGCCGAGCCTACGGCTCTTGCAGGTGGATTGCTTTTTTGCATTTGGAAGGATTGAAATCTATCCGTATAAAATGGGCCTACGGCTCTTGTATACATCGCCTGCACAGGCTAAAAGTTCCATAGGAACGGCCCATTTTATAACATCGGGCTTTAGCCCGATGATGTGCAAAACCCCCATCTCACACCGCCGGGCTCAGCCCGGTGGTGTGTAAAACACCATCTGATACCAACAGGCTTCAGTAGGGTGGTATACAAACACCAAACAAATCAGCACACCTCTCATCACTAAAACCAAAATACCGTTAAAACATCCTTTGTTGTGATTTAATCCATGCGTATCTTGTTCACTTTACCAGGCACTAACCCAAAGCAATGCTTAATCAAAACCCTGAACAGATTGCCCGTGACCAAATTGACCAGCAGCTCATTGTCTGCGGCTGGGTTATTCAGCACAAGTCATCCATCAATTTAGCAGCAGCTTTAGGTGTAGCCGTTAGAGAATACCAAACCGATAAAGGCCCGGCGGATTATGTATTGTTTGTAGATAAGAAGCCGGTGGGCATTATTGAAGCCAAGCGTGCAGAAGATAATCTTCATTTTGTTGTGTATGAAGAACAGACACTAATTACGCCACTCCAAAATCTAAATACCACCCAGCCTCATCTATATGACCCAAATACCATGGTCTCAGCATTGATAAAGGCAAACCAAGCCTTAGATAAAACTGTTGAGTTATGTTATTGCACGCAACCATTTCCGAGTAAGACAAAACCTATTAAGTTCCTTTTA
>CAZDHQ010000589.1:2651-3549 GCA_964505135.1 uncultured Ferruginibacter sp. | reverse complement strand
CATAAAAATGCCAAAGCCAATAATGATGATGCCGCTTACAATAGTAGCAACCGGTAGCCAATAAGGATTGCCCCAGTCTTTTATCAAAATAATTGTACCTGCTACCATCAATATCAATCCCAGGAAAACAAACAGGAATACAAAGCCTCTTGAATACTTTTCATAATACTGGCTTCGGTCTATTTCCTGCTCCAGTTGCTGTTTGGCTTTTTCCATTGTTTTGTACAATACATTCTTCAGGCTGTCTAATGAAACCCTGTTGTTGCTTTCAAAAATACCATCAAACATAATTTTTTCAAAGTAAGGAGCAGTTGGGGGCAAATCTTTCAACTTCACAAATTCATAGTCCGTATTTTTTATCAATCCAAATAAACTTTCATTTTTTGTTTCAATCACCTGCAGGCAACCGGCAGCGCCCCAATAGGGCACCAGTGCTGTAAGGTCTTTCCTGTCAAGCCGGTCATCAATGATGTAACCTGCCACACCCGGGCTGATACCAGCAGGCGGATAATACTGCGTTACAATCGGCATGTTCTCATCTTTACCCCATCTTTTCCAAATCCAAAACATCAACCCAAAAGCCAATACAGGCAGCAATAGCCAGTTCATGCCTTTGAGCATGTAGTTTTGTTTGATTAAAAAATTTACCGGGAAAACAATGCCCACTGTTACACCCTGGTTGCTTTGCAACTGCACTGTAGTATGTCCACTCCATATTTTATTGCCACTCCATTGTGATATGCTGTTATTTTCCTGTGAGCCTGTGGGGCCGGTGGCAACAAAATAAGCCGGTGTGGATGGCAATGCATCATAGAGGCTGATGGTGAATTCAACGGAGTCTATGCTGGTATCCCATCCATCGCCTACAATATTAAAGTACAGCTCAGATTTGTCTTTA
>CAZDHQ010000589.1:0-2641 GCA_964505135.1 uncultured Ferruginibacter sp. | reverse complement strand
CAGCATGCGGTAGTGGATAATGTATTGCTGCAGGCCAAATACCGTTTTGTCCTTATCACCAATCTTTATTTTTTTATAATTGCCGCTGGTGCTTACGGAGTAGTCCCAATTTTCAACATTGATGTTTTCAATAATCGTTTGTGCATAGCCGTTAGATTCCAGTTGGCGGTCTGCCTTTTCACTTCCCTTTGGCAATGCTTCCATGGGGTATTTGTAGGGAATCATGCGGTAGATGCCATGGCGGGTTTCCGTAAACTCCACATCAATGGTTTCAGTAATATCCAGCGAAGCATCTTTATTTACCAAAACATTCACAGCGTAATGCCTGATGGAATAACCGCCCTGTGCGCCGGCAGAAAGAACTGCTGCTATTACCAGCAACAGCGATGGTACAAGCTTTTTCAAGGGTTATATTTTAAAACTTAACTTCTACATTTTTGGCTTCTTCCTTATTGTCCAGTTCAAAAAACTCACGAGCTTTAAAGCCGGTCATGTTTGCAATGATCACACCGGGAAATTGCTGGATAGAAGTATTGAAATCTCTTACAGTAGCATTGTAATAGCGGCGGGCATTGCTGAGGTCGCCTTCAATACCTTGTAATGCATTCTGTAGTTCAAGAAACTGGGTATTAGCTTTTAAGTCAGGATAACTTTCTGCAATGGCAAGCAAGCCTCTTAACGCACCGCCCAGTTGCTGGTTGGCTGCAGCCATGCCTGCCACATCTCCTGAAGGCACTGCTACTGCTGCATTGCGTGCCTGCACCACTTTTTCCAGCGTTTGGCTTTCATGCGCTGCATAGCCTTTTACAGTATTTACAAGATTGGGTATTAAATCAAAACGTTTTTTCAAAAACACACTGATGTCACTCCAGGCATTGTCAATTTTTATTTTTGCCTTTACCATGCCATTGTACATACCAATGATCCATAGAATTAATAAGAAGATTACGCCAAGAACAATTCCTAATACCATAGTGAGTAGTTTTTAATTTTTTGATGCGATGATGAGGTTAAGCTACAGCAATTTTTTTTAAAATGACAGAAGAATATTGCAGGCAGTAAAACGGTGGATGAAACGGTGACAATTGGCGTAGGGTGGCTATAATTTTTTCCTCCCTTTGCATGCATTCACAGTAATTCATTATTTTCAATTTGAAAGACGCTGTCTTTACTTAAACAATCAGCAATGGACCATCCTGAACTAATCATCATTCTTTTAATCATCATTAATGTTCTTTTTTCTTACCGTGGCTTTATCAACCAGTCATTGTTTGACGACTATAAGTTTGAAGTAGATAAAATACTGGTGAAGAAAGATTATAAGCGCCTTATCACATCTGGCTTTTTGCATGTAGGATGGTCGCATCTTATTTTCAATATGATTTCGCTGTACCTGTTTGCCATACCTGTAGTGATGATGATTGGGGGAGTGAAGTTTCTAATCATCTATTTCGCCAGCCTGTTGGGTGGTGATCTTTTCTCTTTATACATTCATCGCCATCATGGTGATTATAGTTCTGTTGGTGCATCGGGAGCTATCTGCGGAGTAATCTTTGCTGCACTTGCTTTATACCCGGGCATGGGCGTTCGGTTTTTTATGTTGCCTATTCCGATTGCCGGCTGGCTCTATGGCCTGGTGTATGTGTTATATTCTATGTATGGTATCAGGTCAAACAAAAATAACATTGGTCATGATGCTCATTTAGGCGGTGCTCTGGTGGGCATGACGGTAGCTTTACTCATGCAACCCTCTTCCATCATCGACAATTATTTCACCATTTTAATCATCATGGTGCCATCGCTGCTCTTTATTTATTTTATTGTAAAAAAGCCAGGCGCCCTGCTGGTAGATAATTTTTTCTTCAATACCCATAAAGATCATTATTCCATGGATCATCGGTACAATGAAGCAAGGGCAAGAAACCAAAAAGAGATTGACCGCATTTTAGATAAGATCAACCAATACGGCATCAATAGTTTGAGCAAAACAGAAAAGGCCAAGCTGGAAGAATATTCAAAGAAGATTCAATAGCCGCTGCCTTAGTACAAAGCATCCATATAACTGCAGGGATGGCCGTACCTATATTCCATCAGGCGCTTTCATAAAATTCTTTGCATCTTTAAAACATATTCCATTCATGCCCGTCTACATAATTACAGATGGACGATGCACTTACGATACCAACTGCTATGACTGCAGAAAAAAACAACAGCGTTACTCAAACCATTAAGGCTTACAGCAAGCGGCTGCTTGGCTTTATCAAGCAGCGGGTAAACAGCAATGAAGATGCGGAAGACATACTGCAGGATGTATTCTATCAATTTGCCGGTAATACCGAACCTATAGAACAGGTAACAAGCTGGTTGTTCACCGTTGCAAGAAACAAGATCACGGACCGGTATCGTAAAAAACAATTGCCACTTATTGATGACCTGCAGGCACCTGTAAGTGGTGATGAAGAAGAAGGTTTTGACTGGAAAGACATGGTGCCATCTGCGGGTGATTCGCCTGAAACCGCTTACCTGCGCAACTTATTCTGGGAAGAACTGCAGCAGGCCCTGGATGAGCTGCCGGCAGAACAGCGGGACGCTTTTATTCAAAACGAAATTGAAGGCATCGCATTCAAAGATATTTCAGCAG
>CAZDHQ010000588.1:0-3549 GCA_964505135.1 uncultured Ferruginibacter sp. | reverse complement strand
GGTGGGGTTCCTGTGGCATAAGCAGCAATAGTTGTTGTACCAGTTGGTGTACCGATATTTTCAGAAAAAACACTCTGAGCTGTCTGCCCTTCACTATATTTTACCAAAAAAGAACCTTAAAACAACAAATGAAATGACTTAAATTGGCCACAACCTTGTTTGTAAACTTTTCTCTCATAATTAACCTCATTAATAGTTCACCATAAGACAAAAGTTTGCCCCTCACCTATGGCTGCAATTAATTTAATCGTTACGTTTAAGGAAAATCCAGAGATAAGTTTTACAAGGGATTGGACGAAGTCTGCACATTATGCTAAAAGGATACAGGTTACTGTTAAGAATTTATTTTATTATCGAAAAACTTCATTAATTGTGGATTCTTTGTTTTAAAGAGAGGGAGTATAAAAAGCATTACTGCTTCTGCACCTGTCCGCTGAAAAAACAATTATTATAAACAGCATCCCCTACTAAACGCATGGGGTCTTTGTAACCATAGTAACGGAAAATACAGTTATTAAACGCCACTTTGTTGCTGTTTACGATAAGCAGCGGCACTTTACGGGTAAGCAAAGGTGGAGCAAAATGAAACGTGCAATTACTTATAGAAAGCGGAATTTGAGTGCTGATATTTCCAATGGTGCCCAGGCTCTCGGCAAAAATATTGCTGATATTGGTGCTGTACCAGCCAGCCTGTGAAATATCAAACAACCGAATACAGCCGCCGGCTATGTTCCCGCCATCAATGGTATAACTGCCCGCCTGGCTTTTGCCATAGCGGCCGGAAGAATACAAAGTGTGAATATTGCCCCAGCTATAAATACCACGGATCACATTGCCTTTTTCCTGCGCCTGACCATTAGCAAAGCCAACCCGTGCATTGCCACAACGGATGTTTTCAAAAATTAAAATATCAGCATTAAAAGTAACACCATTGGGGCTTATCAAATAATCAATGCTGAAGTTGCTTACATTCATGTCGTGCACTTTTACACCGGTAGATCCGCCAGGCGCATTGCTTCCGTCATAATCAATCACCAACCCTGAATACATAAAACTGCATTTGCCGTTTACATCGGTGAACTTATCCATCGGCATTTGATAGTAATTGCTGTCAATATTTTCCGGCGCCTTAAACTGTCCCACAATATTTAAGTTATTGATTTCAGTACCCTTGTTAAGCTGTAACCCCAAAGCAAACTGATCATATCCTTTGTATACCAGTGTGGTGCCGGTGCAACAATCAAAGAAATTCGATTCTCCATACAGATGAATAGTGGCCCCACTATATCTTCCTTTATATTTCGCCTGGATAATCAAGGGCTTACTGTATGCATATTCACCCATTGGTATAAAAAGATCACGGATTTTTAGGCTGTTTTGAAGAACAAGGTTGATACTTTTCTGCAGGGGCACATAATTGTCTTTAAACATACCGGCACCATACCAGCGTGCGCTAAAACATTTACCGAAAGTAGCTTCAGGATTTACTGTAAGCGTGGTATCAAAAATCCATTGCGTTAATGCAGCATCAATAATTCCCCCATTAATTGTACCCTTACCGGTAATTCTACCCTTGCTGCCAAAATGAAGAATGGCACCTTTGGGCAGGTTCCAGGTTTTATCTATAGAAGTGTCTTTATTAATATAAATATCCTGCGCATTCACTCGGTTTATAACAAATAAAACGATGAGTGTAAAAAATAGGGAATATTTCATTAGTGCCGATTTGTAAAAATTGTTTCAAATATAGACGCAGACAATTGTTCTGCAAAGAATTGCTGTTGCTTCAATCGTAGACTTTTATTTGTAAGAAAGTTTAATAAAGCATTGGTTAAAAAATCCGTTTGCCACGATCTATTGCCGCTAAGCATTCACGCTTTTAATTCGTTGCGTAATTTCTTTAATATGCAATAGCCATTTATTTATTAGCCATGAAAAAAAATATCTTCCCTGCACTGCTGTTTGCAGCCGTATTGCTCATTTCTTTAAAAGTACAAAGTCAACAACTGGATTGCAGTTTTAAAGCTCCTGTCGTCACCATTGACTTTGGCACTGATGCCAGTAACACAATGCTCCATGTGGGCAGCTTTTCTAATTACTCCTTCAGCAATTATCCCTGTCCTGAAGACGGATACTATTCCTTTACTTCTGTCATTTCCGGCAGGTGCTTTAATGATAACTGGATTAATCTGCCGGAAGATCACACACCGGGTGATAACCGGGGAAGAATGATGCTGGTAAATGCTTCGTATGATGCAGGCACTTTTTTTATACATCGTATTACCAATTTAAAACCAGCTACCACCTATGAAGTAGCTGCCTGGATTATCAACGTATGCAGTGGCAACTGGGGCTGCACACCACATCCGCCAGTACTAAGCTTTACGGTTTTTTCCACCTCAGGTTTGCAGCTAGGGAAATTCAGAACCGGGCAAATATGGCCTGCTAAAAATCCTAACTGGCAACGCTATTATGCTGTATTTACCATGCCGCCCAATGAAACAGGCATCACATTAAAAATAGACGACGTGGCAGAAGGTGGTTGCGGTAACGATTTTGCTTTGGATGACATTACATTAAGAGAATGCCGGATAATAGAACCTCCAAAATCCACAGCAACCCTTAATAAAACAGTCGCTAAAACAACGGAGCAAAAGCGTGTGACAGCAACCGTTAGCAAACCTTCTGCTCAACCTGTAAAATCAAAGACAGTTGTAAGAACAATTGCATCTGTAGATAAAACAGCAGTAAACAAAACAGCGTTAGCAACTACCGCTACCATTCAGCAAAGTACTTTATTGGTTCCTGAAGTTTTGCGATCAAGAACCAACACCATAGTTAAAAAAATAGAAATCCCTGCTACAGAAGTGCTGGTAGAATTATATGATAATGGAGAAATTGATGGTGATACAGTAACTGTTTATCACAATAACCAACTGCTGGTAAACCGTGCAGGCTTAAGCACCAAGCCTGTTAGTTTTAAGATAAAAATTGATGCACAGCATCCGCATCATGAGCTGGTAATGGTAGCAAACAATCTGGGTTCAATCCCGCCTAATACTTCACTGATGATAGTAACAGCGGGAAATAAAAGATATGAAGTGTTTATCTCATCAACGGAAAAACAAAATGCGTCGGTAGTTTTTGATTTGAAGGAATAACCACTAATTAAAAAGATTACACTAATTACACGAATTAGATATACTTGTATTGAATAATTCATGTAATTAGCGAAAATTCGTGATATCAGCTAAATATAACCTTTACATCCCGGCGCTCCGCATTTGCAGGGTAGTTTACCTTCATGATGTGTAAGCCCATAATTACAGGTAAGCTCCTCCCCTTTTGCGATATCTCTTAATGTGTAGAACTCTACATGCAAATTGAAAACCCTCATGTAAGTATTGGGCGAACAGGAATGATTGACATATTTTAACTCATTGCTGTTGTTGGAAGCATCAAGTGCTTTGCCGTTCCAGAGCTCCACCATAGCAATGCTGTCCATATGTTTGCTTCTTCTGTCGGCCTCTTTTGCTGAAATGACTTCAC
>CAZDHQ010000587.1:0-3554 GCA_964505135.1 uncultured Ferruginibacter sp. | reverse complement strand
TGAATCGGGAAAAGCTCTTTGATGTTTGAAACATTGGTCGCTGAACCCCAGTTTCCTGCTGTTGAATTCCATTCCTGTAAAGTGTGTGACGAATTATTCCACTTTATCAGGTGAAGTTTTCCGTCTTTAAATATTTCAACTTCAATGGTAGTATCACTACGTAGCATACCTGTTCCGTTCTTTTTTCCCACTTGATTGAACTTGTCAAACTCTGATTGAACATCATCAGGCATTTCGTCAATTCTTGCTAATACAATTCTCAAATAATTAATAATTGTTGATTTTCCTGAACCCCGACCACCAATGATTGATGTAAGCCAAGGGCTGAAATTCGTTTTTAGTGGCGTTCCATTTCCTGCTTTAAATCCACTTGTAACACAAAGCGACTTTATAAAATAGCGATTGGAAATCGTGTTTGGGTCAACTGAAATATCATCTTTTCTTATTATTCCATCTTCTTTATCATGCAATGCAAGTTTCAAAGCATCCAAAGAGGGTTCTCCCATTTTCACCCAAGTGTAATTTGTTCCAACTTGTGCCGCAATGTGACTATCGGTACCTATCACTTCGGCTAGTTGAAGTTTTGATTGCTTGTATATTTCGGGCTTATCTTTTGCCTTCTCAATTACTTCAATAGCAAGCAGTCCTTCAGTATTAATTGCTTGCGTAAGAGTGAACCCAGTTAGACTAAATAGTCCACTTGCTTCATCCACATGAGCAGGAATTGCAATTGCACCTGCGGAATGAATTTCATTAATTATATTTTCAACACTTTCTGGTGAAACAGCATCTGTTGTCCCAACGTGTTGTGTTGGAAATTTTACTGCGCCCAATAAGGCCTGAATTTCTGCAGTGCCAGCATTTGGATCGAATAATGCTAATATGTGAATGTTACCGGATGCTGAAATTTCTACTCCGGGAAACAAATACAATTTCCTATAACCAGAAGGTTGAGAAATTTCCATTTTTTCTAATGCTCCTTTCAAAATATCAATCCAGGCTCCCGAATTGTGGTCTGTGACGGCGACACAATCAATACCTGCGCTCATATACATGAGAAGCCAATTCTCCGGTGTAATAGCCATGTGTGCAGCATCACCCTTTCCGAAATCAGTTGACGCTGGAGAGTGGTTGTGAAAATCTACCTTCCACCATTTTGCTCCATGTATAAAGTCGTGCATATTAAATGATTTTAAAATGTAGGGTAATCTGTTTGAAGATAACAAGCCTGATAACGCTATTTGATGTTAGCAAAACTGATAGTCGCTATAGAAAGGCGTCAATTAAAAATTTACTAGGGTTTAAAAAGTAATATACTATTTGAAGCAAGCTAAACATAAAGCATTATAAAAAAAAGGGTGTTTTAACGGTATTTTGTCGTTGTGAATAAGTGGTTATTGGCTTTGCAGGTCAAATCTACGCTTCAAGAAAAGATCCACACTGGTATCCAGTACAAGTGTGCGACGCAACGATATCGCCATAAATAACCAAAGCTGGTTACAAAAAAAGTCTCTTCTTAACCAACCACTAACCATCACTCAAAAACGAATATTTTATTTTGCCATTAAACATAGATGACTAAACTTCGTCTGTAGCTGTTATGAATAAAATACTACTAACTGTTTTTCTTTCGCTGCTGTATGCAGCGGTGGCGGTGGCGCAATACAATGATCCCAATATTCCCAAACCCAGCAGCGGCTATGGTGCAGATGGTGAGCATACCCCGGCGGTGATCTCCTTTGCTAACCCGGCCTTTCCAAGTAATAATATTTTGATTTATTATCCTGCGGATATCGGCACTAAAGTGCCTACTATTTTTTATTCGCATGCCTTTGGTGGTAACAACCCGGTGAACATTACGGCCATGCTGGATTTTGTGGCCAAGAAGGGCTATGCCATTGTGTTTGTGCCTTATCAAACCATTGGCCCCACCGTGGAGCAGCGCTATGCTAACCTGCTGGCTGGTTTTAGAAAAGCAGCCCGTGATTATCCTGCCATCATTGATACCACTAAGGTGGGCTTTATGGGTCACTCCTTTGGTGGCGGTGCCAGCTTTGCCAATGCCTACAAATGTTTTACAGAAAACAACTGGGGCAGCCAGGGCCGTTTTATTTATGCGCTGGCGCAATGGTACAGCTATAATATTTCGCAGGATGACCTGCGCAACTTTCCTGCTGATACCAAACTGTTAACGGAACTGTTTGATGATGACGTGATCAATGATCACCGCATGGCGATTGACATTTTCAATAACATCAACATACCATCGGATGAAAAGGATTTGCTGCTGCTGCAATCGGATACGCTTAATGGTTATGTGTACGTGGCGGATCATGCAGTGCCTAACACCACGGTGTTTGATGCCTACGATTATTATGCGTACTACCGTTTTATTGATGCGCTTTGCGATTATACTTTTAATAAGAACCCGTTGGGCAAAGCCACTGCTCTTGGCAATGGCAGCGCCGCACAGGTAACCATGCCCGGTGGCCTAAAACCGCTTGTGTACGCAGACTATCCCGTGGTGCAATACCCGGAGAGCAGGTACCTGTATCCCTGCGACAGTACCATTAACCCAAGGTTGAGCTACTGCCCTTCCAATACGTTTACGTTTATTGGCAATGGCAACTGGAGTGATGCCAATAACTGGCTGAACCGTGCTGTGCCGCCGCCGGTGCTGGCTGGTGACCAATTTATCATTATTAACCCGGTTGATGGTGGAGAGTGCATTTTAAATGTGCCGCAGCAGGTGGGGCATGCTACACAGCTGGTGGTGAATGCGGGGAAAAGGATGGTGGTGAATGGGAATTTGCTGGTGCAGTGAGAAATATCTTAAGAACAAATGTTCAATGCTCAATTTTCAATGTTCAATCGAGAAGGCAGGAGCATGCTTTGCAGCCTTTGCTTCTGTCTCTTACATTCTAATACTTTCCACCTCTTTGTCTCTTTTTTTGTCTTGACACAAAAAGAGACAAAAAAGTCAAGAATGAAACGATATACATTCAGAATAAGCCGAATGTCATTTACTGTTCTTCAAGACAGGGAAATGTCAAGACTATCGTGATAAATTTTAACCCTGAACTCCTAAAACCACTTCTGCTTATGTGCCAATGTAATGGCCTGTGCACGGGAGTTAATGTGTAATTTATCATATACGTTAGCAATATGTTTTCTTAAAGTGATTACACTGATGTTTAATTCACTGCTGATGCGTTTGGCATCCCAGCCATTTACCATGTGCTGCAGCACTTCCTTTTCTCTTTCGGTAAGGTTGGAAGGCAGATTGGCACCGGGTTGTTTTTCTGCTGCAGGAGCGGCTGAACTCAGCAACTGCAATGCCTTGCGTGCTATGGGTGGGCTCATGGGAGCACCGCCATACTCCAATACATTAACAATGGCATCTTCCAGCACAGATGCAGGTTCATGTTTTAAGAGATAACCGGAAGCACCGGCCCTGATGGCTTCAAATATTTTTTCATCATCATCAAAAACAGTGAGGATTAAAAAATGTATTTGAGGATACAATGTCTTGGCTATCCCGGTGGCTTCAATGC
>CAZDHQ010000586.1:0-3556 GCA_964505135.1 uncultured Ferruginibacter sp. | reverse complement strand
GGTACTTTCCAGAGCGGTAAAATTGCGCTTCAGGACCATGGTGATAAGGTTTGGTACCGCAATATTAAAATCAGGAAATTATAAAATTTTCAACCTGCATTTATAAAGCCATTCTGCTAACACAGGATGGCTTTTCTTTTTATCTTACACCGCATGGAATTCAATGATGAATATTTTATGAAGCAGGCGCTCAGGGAGGCCAACAAGGCTTTTGATGAAGATGAAGTGCCCGTGGGTGCGGTAATTGTGATGAATAATAGAATTATTGCAAGAGGTTATAACCAGGTAGAAAAATTAAATGATAGTACTGCCCATGCAGAGATACTGGCACTTACTACTGCCTTTAATTTTTTAGGTAGTAAATACTTACCAGATGCTACATTATATGTAACTATTGAGCCTTGTGTAATGTGCAGTGGTGCGCTGTACTGGAGTAAAATTGGAAAAGTAGTTTACGGTGCAAGAGATGAGAAAAACGGAAGCATTACACCGCTGCCCGGTATTTTAGAAAACAAAGGCAACTGGCCTTATCATCCAAAAACAATTGTAGTAGGAGGTATACTGCAGGAGGATTGTGCTTCATTAATGAAGTCATTCTTCAGGCAAAAAAGATAGATTGCGAAATAAGAAAGATTTAAAATATCAGCAGAACAATTGATTTGATAGTTTGTAATTTTGCTGAATATCAACCTTAATCACTTTTAAAGTAATTATTATGGCATTTACATTACCGGCGCTACCTTATGCACACAATGCATTAGAGCCACACATTGACGAGAAGACAATGCAAATACACCATGGCAAGCATCACCAGGCGTATGTAGATAATTTAAATAAGGCCATTGCAGGCACTCCCAATGAAGGAAAGTCTTTGGAAGAATTAGTAAAAGCTGCAGGTAGCATTTCACCTGCTGTTCGTAATAATGGTGGAGGTCACTGGAACCATACTTTCTTTTGGGAGAGCATGGCAGCAAATGCTGGTGGCACCCCTTCAGGTGCATTGGCCGATGCAATCAATGCAGCATTTGGTTCTTTTGATGCATTCAAAGAGAAATTCGCCAATGCAGGCATGACAAGATTTGGAAGCGGATGGGCATGGCTGTTAGTAAAGGATGGTAAGTTAGAAATCAGTTCTACACCAAACCAGGATAATCCATTAATGGATGTGGCTGAAGTAAAAGGTACTCCTATTTTGGGTGTGGATGTTTGGGAACATGCTTATTATTTGCACTATCAAAATCGCCGTGCTGATTATTTAGCGGCTTTCTGGAATGTAGTAAACTGGACTAAAGTGACTGAAAGATTTGCTGCTGCTAAATAATCTACGATAAGAAAAAATTTTTACTCAACAAAGCTGCAACTAAACTTGCAGCTTTTGTTTTTACTAATAGGTATCATTGTTTTATTTTGGGTATCAAAGTAATTTGTTCTAACAAACAAATAGTATGTGTGCATTTAAACGAAAAAGCTGGATTGAAAAAGAGACATACATAAAGAACCGGAAGTAAAAAACTAACGGGAGATTTTGCTGATATGCATTCAGGAGAAAAAATGCTGATTGCTAATCCAAAAATTATTGATTATTACACCAGGCAAATTCAAAAGGAAAAAGAAGGCTCATTGCAGCAAATGAGAAAATATCTTGCCGCTGAATCTAATGCAGATAAAATGTGCCCTGTTATCGCTGGTATTTTCCTCCGTATTGTAGCCGAAGCTGCACACGAAGAATTTGAAGGAGAAAAGCATTGAATAAAACAACTCCTTTTTGGCGTATAAGAAACCAAAAATATCCTCCGGTGAAAAAGTTAAATTTCGGTGTTGATTTTTTGAAAGAACAGAGAAGTAAAGAAAAACTTCCATAATTCACAATTATACCTTCGCCTACTTCTGTTTCGATGATGTGAGATGCCTGGCTTCTCAAAGCTTAAAAAGCAGATCGTTCTAAATTGCAGCGGTATGATAGCTCCATAATTGCGTGTAGTGACCATTTGCTTAAATGAGGTCTGTATGAGTGCCCTGTTCAACTAATTTGCCTTCGTGCAGCACTAAAATCGTGTCGCTATGTTTAATAGTTGCTAGACGATGGGCAATAATGATAATAGTTTTTTGCTGAGCTTTAAACCAATTTAGAGTCTTATGTACTTTTTGCTCACTAGCTGGGTCAAGACTGCTGGTTGCTTCATCTAAAATTAATATTTCTGGATTACGATATAAAGCTCTTGCTATAGCTAAACGTTGCCTTTGTCCACTGGAAAGATTTACACCCTGTTCACTTACAATGCTATTATAAGTATTGGGTAGCTTTTCAATAAACTCATCAATACCCAACATTTTTGACAACATTAAAATCCGTTGCATATCTGGCTCATAATCCCCTAAGGCAATATTATCTATAATGGTTCCGCTGAACAAATCTATGTGCTGTGGCACTACACCTACCATTTGCCGCAAGCTACGGTTACTGATATGCTGGAGATCAAGCCCACCAATGCTGATATTTCCCTCTTTCAGTGGATAAAGATTTTGTAATAACGAAAGCAAGGTTGATTTTCCACTACCACTTTCGCCAACAATAGCGGTACTTTGTCCCTTCGCAATCGAAAGATTTAAACCTTCAAAAACAGGCGTTCGGGTTCCATACCTGAAAATTACGTTTGTAAAGTTGATATCTCCTATAAGTGCCGGTGTAAGCTCAACTTTATTTTCATTTGAGGATTCCGTTTCCAGGTCTATGATTTCAAATAAACGGTCGGCTGCAATTAAAGCATCCTGGATATTTTTATTTGCGTTAATGAGTGAAGAAGCAGGGCCAGTGAAATAACCTATCAAGGTATAAAAGGAAAGCAACTCGCCAGGTGAAAGTTCCCTGTTAATGACAAAATAGGAACCTGCCCATAGCATAATAATGGTAAATAACCTTGTAAAAAACTCTGCACCAGTACCAATATATAAAGAATAAAGACTGCTCTTGTAAATAGTACGAAGTAAGATTCCAAATCTTCCTTCCGTTTTGTCGTTAGCAAACTGCTCTAAACCAAAACGCTTGATGGTGCCCACCGCATTTAAACTTTCCACCAGCTGGCTTTCTAATTCTGCACTTTCTTCCATTAACCCCCGCTGCCATTTCTTGTTTACTATATTGCTTATCCAGTAAATAAACAGATAAACGGGAACAATTGCCAATATAATTAAAGCTAATTTCCAATAGTAAAAAAACATAAGCAGGATACTGAAAATTACAATTAGGCCATTTATTATTATTGAGAGGGCTACATTATTTATAAAGTCCCTGATTTTTACCGCATCATTTACCCGGCTGATAATTTCACCCACCCGCATTGTATCAAAGAACCGCTGCGGCAGTTTTAGAAGATGTTTGTAGTACCCCAATATCAAACGGGCATCAATCATTTGGCCCGTTTGTAGACCAAATATTGTTTTATAGCCGCCTATAATGAGTTGGAAAACAAGAATCACAATCATTGCTACACTCAGCAAGTTTAACAGTCGTACATTTCCCTCTACCAGAGCAAAGTCAATAATTTTTTGCATGTAA
>CAZDHQ010000585.1:0-3557 GCA_964505135.1 uncultured Ferruginibacter sp. | reverse complement strand
CAAAAAGAACATCGCATTTTTTTTTTTTTTTTTTGTTGACCCCGATAAACGCCGCTATGCAGTACCAGACGAAGCAGCAAGGCATTACCTGGATATTGATCATTACGGAACCTACCCTTATGATAACCTGCCAAGAAAATGGAAAGACGCAGTAGCTAAATTTGGAGAAGACTCTTTGAATGCGTACGGCATTGTTCCCTGGCATATTCAAACCATGCTGTACAGGTTAACGGAAGCTTTCAAAGAAAAGAACTTTAGCAAGATATTAAAGAACAGTGCAGAAATAGGCCATTACATTGCAGACTCACATGTGCCCTTACACGCCAACAGCAATCACAACGGCCAATACACCAACCAAAAGGGCATACACGGGTTTTGGGAAAGCCGTGTGCCAGAATTACTGGCAGACAGGGAGTTTAATTTCTTTATTGGTAAAGCAGAACATATTAAACATCCACTGGATTATGCCTGGGCAAGGGTATTGGAGAGTGCAAAAGCGGCTGACTCTGTTTTAAGTTTTGAAAAAGCACTCAGCAAAAAGTTTTCACCTGATCAAAAGTATTCTTTTGAAAACCGCAATGGCGTGGTGATTCGCCAATACTCAACTGCATTTACCACAGCCTTTAATAACATGCTAAACGGCATGGTGGAAAGAAGAATGAAATTATCCATCTATTCTGTTGCCTCATTTTGGTACACGGCCTGGGTAAACGCCGGCCAGCCGGATTTAAAATCATTGGTAAACCAGCGCTTCTCCGAAGCAGACTTGAAAGAATTTGACGAACTAAATACTTCCTGGAAAAGTGGCACAAAAATGATTGGCCGTGATGAAGATTAGACCTGACAAGCGGCGAAATTTAACCAATATTATTTGAAAAATACTTCCTTCCGTTCTCTCTCAATCTGTTACTTTTGCAACTCGGTTTTTTTAAGGTAAAATACTATTAACAGTGGTTCACAATTTCAACGCAGGTCCTTCTATATTGCCTCAGCAGGTTTTTAAGCAGGCATCAGAAGCTGTGCTTAATTACAACGATTCAGGTTTATCTATTTTAGAAATTGGTCACCGTACATCGGTGTTCCAGGCTATTATGGATGAAGCTATATCGCTTGTTAAAGAGTTAATGAATCTAAAGGATACTCATGAAGTACTATTTCTTCATGGTGGCGCATCTACTCAATTTATGCAGGTACCGATGAACCTGCTGGATGATAAACAAACAGCTGCTTATGCAGATACCGGGGTTTGGGGACAAAAGGCAATCAAAGAAGCTAAGTTGTTTGGTAATGTAGTTACGGTTTGTACAGGTAAAGAAAATAATTACACTTCTATTCCAAAGGATTTTGCTGTACCAAATGATGCTGTGTATTTTCACATCACTACCAACAACACCATTTATGGAAGCCAATGGCAAAAAATTCCCTTTACAAGTGTGCCACTGGTGGGTGATATGAGCAGTGATATTTTTAGCCGTGTGATTGATTTTAATTCTTTTGATTTGATCTATGCTGGTGCACAAAAAAACATGGGCCCTGCTGGTGTAAACCTGGTGGTGGTAAACAAAAATATACTGGGTAAGATTAAACGCCCAATCCCTACCATCATGGATTACCGCAATCACATTAAAGAAGGTAGTATGCTAAATACGCCGCCAGTGTTTGCTATATATGTTTGCATGCTTACACTAAGGTGGCTGAAAGAAATGGGGGGCGTAGCTGCAGTGGAAAAATTGAATAATGCAAAGGCTGAACTATTGTATGGCGAGATTGATCGCAATCCTTTATTCACAGGCACTGTTGCAAAAGAAGACCGCAGTAAAATGAATGTGTGTTTTGTAATGAATGATGCGTCTTTAGAAGAAAAATTTTTAGCTTTTGTAAAAGAAAGAAATATAGTCGGTATAAAAGGGCATAGGTTGGTAGGAGGATTTAGAGCATCTCTTTATAATGCCTTGCCGATAAGCAGTGTGGAAGTGCTGGTAGATGCAATGAAAACATTTGCCGATCAACATGCACAATAATTCAAACTAACTTTAATCCCAATTGATTCAATGGTAACAATACATCCATTTAAAGCTTTGCGGCCCGACGCCCAGCACGCTAAATCGGTAGCATCAAGACCGTATGATGTACTCAACAGCAAAGAGGCAAAGGTGGAAGCACAGGGTAACCCCAACAGTTTTTTACATATCACCAAAAGTGAAATTGATTTACCCGAAGAAGTAAATATTCATTCTTCTGCTGTATATGAAACGGCAAAAGAAAATTTAGATGCATTCATCAGCCGTGGCGTATTATTCAGGGAGAGCAAATCCTGCTATTATATCTACCAATTAGTAATGAATGGTGTAAGCCAAACAGGTTTGGTATGTGGCAGCAGCGTAGACGATTATGAAAATGACCTGATAAAAAAACACGAGTTTACCAGGCCGGAAAAAGAAGAAGACAGAATTAATCATATAAAAACTACCGGTGCACAAACAGGAAATGTTTTTCTTGCTTATAAAAACGTGGAGGCTATTGACGACGTTATCAGCAAATGGAAAACAGAGAAAAACCCTGTGTATGATTTTGTTGCTGATGATAAAATTCAGCATAGCATCTGGATTGTAAATGATGATAAAACCATCGCCAGGATAACCGAGCTGTTTAAAGCACAGGTGCCTGCTACTTACATTGCAGATGGGCATCATAGAGCAGCTTCTGCAGCTAAAGTTCGGAAAGCTTTGGGCAACAAGGCAACGGAAGGCGCTGATATTTTTCTAACTACTTTGTTTCCATCTAATCAATTGAGGATAATGGATTATAACCGTGTGGTGAAGGATTTAAACAGCTTAAGCGAAGCTGAGTTTGTAGAAAAGCTAAAAGAAAAGTTCACCGTTGAAGCTGCTACTGAAGCCATAGCGCCATCCTCGCTACACCAGTTTGGTTTATATCTTGGGAAAAAATGGTACCTGCTTACTGCTAAGGAAGGCACTTACACCAGTGACCCAATTGGTATTTTAGATGTGACCATTTTACAAAACAATGTATTGAATCCATTGCTTGGCATTGCTGATCCACGTACAGATAACAGGATTGATTTTGTAGGAGGAATAAGGGGGGTATCAGAGCTTGAAAGAAGAGTAAACAGCGGTGAAATGGCTGTTGCCTTTAGTCTTCATCCGGTAAGCATACAGCAATTGTTTGATATCGCAGACAGTGGAAATGTGATGCCACCGAAGAGTACCTGGTTTGAACCGAAGTTAAGAGATGGCCTTCTTACTCATTTGATTTACGACTAACAATATCTAAACAGATGTTATTTAAATAGAAGAGATGCTAAACTGCATCTCTTTTCTTTATCTTTATCTTAATGAAAAAGATTACTGCTGTCTTTATTATATTATTGTCCATCCACTGTGTAGACTTATTTGCACAATCAGCAAAGGAACTGCAGGAAACTGCCAGATCTTTTATGCAGCAGGGAGATTACGCCAATGCTATATTGGTGCTTAACAGGGCTACCCAACTTGAGCCTGGCAATTATGATATAACAAAGGATCTTTCGCTATCTT
>CAZDHQ010000584.1:0-3557 GCA_964505135.1 uncultured Ferruginibacter sp. | reverse complement strand
CTTTTTTCTGCATTGAATATACCAGCACATTTAAAACAAAAATTAAGGAGTTGGCAACAATCATTACAAACTGATCAATCCCATATTTGGCAAGCCATTCTTTTCCAAAAAGAAAAAAAGTATTGAAAACGATAAATATAAATATGAATGGAAGTAGTTCTTTTGCCTGGGATTTCATCTCCAAATTTAGTTATTTACCACATTACCCAGCTCCGGAGTTAATTCTACCACGCTTGCTCCTGCATTACCCATGTGACAGCTACCGTTAAATGATGCAGTTGGTTCCACTTCCAGCTTACCTGTATAGATTTCTCCGGCTACCACACTTTTACCACGCAACTGGAGCAGTTCCTGCACTTTCACACTACCCGTAACTTTACCTGTAATATCAGCATTTTGGCCTGAAACATCACCCTCCACCATTCCATCCTGGCCAATTAAAACCCTTGCTTTTGATTTCACATTGCCGATAAGCGTACCGTCAATCCTGATATCGCCTGAGCTGATAATATCACCGGTAATGGTAGTGCCTGCACCAATAATAGTTGCGCTTCCCACAGGTGCTTCACCTGCCTTGGTCTTTGAGTTAAACATAGTTTGAATTTTTAATTAGATTTTTAATTGATAATGGATAAACAATATGAAATATTGTTGGATAACAGTTAGCAAATATTAAACCGAAAATTCATCTAGTCGTCACTATTTTCAACTTTTGGGAGCTCTAATTTATTGGTATCCAGTTTAACCACCTGGCCACCGAGCACTTTTTTTAAATCATCCAGATATTGCTGCTTATTCTTTAACGCAATTTCCATCGAATCAGTACGTATTTTCAAAATTCTGTACTCTTTTATTTGTTTTGCATCTCCATAGCCTACTCCCGGCAAATAATATTTTACAGGAGTAAATATAATTAGCACCAGTGTAAGCGTTGTAAGTAAAACAAATATGCTGCTTAAAACCACGTAAAGACTCAGCCGGCTAAGGCGAAATTTTACAACTTCCTCATAGGTATCTTCATTCATTACTACCAGGCGGTAATGATTACGAAGCCGCTTGAGCGTATTGTTGGTATCGAATTTCGGCATGATATTTTATTCGGTGTTAAAATTAAGAAACACAAAGCATTCCATACACTTAATTGCTAAAAATATCCGATATTTAACGGCTTTATTGCAGCTATCAAAAAGCATGAAAATCAAACATTTTTTAAAACCCCTATCCATCATTCTTTTATCGGCTCTTTTCAATGATGCATATGCACAGCCTGCATGGACCATTGATCTGCTTGGCAAAGAAAAGAAGCCGGAACAGTTTAAAGAACGCAAGTTAGGCAGTGAGCGTATGGCGGATAAAAAATTTACACTGTACAGGCGTGTGGTGCAAAATACCTTTACCCATTATAATTACTATTACAATGCCAATAACAAAATCAATTCGGTAATAGAAAGAGCAAAGGCTGCCCAAAAAGATAATTACACCAAACTACTCCCTTACTATCCCTATTCCCTGGAAAATACAGCTTCGCAAAAGCAGGAGCTGGACTCTGTAATTTATAAAGCCACTGCTGGCATTTTGCTGCATGATCTTAGAAATGACTGGATTGATAATTTGTACCTGTTGATGGGTAAGGCGTATTTTCTAAGAAAAGATTTTGACTCCGCCGCTGCTACGTTTCAATTTATCAATTACAATTTATTCCCCAGGAAAAAGAACGAAGATTATGACAAGGTGATTGGGACAAATGACGATGGTAGCAGGAGCCGCATTAGCATAGCCAATAAAGAGAAGCAAAACATTCTTCAAAAATTAACAGCTCAACCTCCGAGCAGAAATGACGCACTTGTTTGGATGGCCCGAACACTTACAGAACAAAATGAAGTGGGTGAAGCTGCCGGTTTAATACATACCCTGTTGGATGATCCAAATTTACCTCAGAGGCTGGTGGATGATATCAATGAAGTAAGAGGTTACTGGTTTTATAAACAGGAAATGTACGATAGTTCCGCAGCCTATTTGGAAAAAGCACTAAGCAACGCTGATAATAAACTGGATCTCTCCAGATCAGAGTTTTTACTTGGACAGATGTATGAAATGACGGGGCAGTTTGAGAAAGCAAGTGAATTCTATAACAAAGCATCCGTGCATACTACTGATCCGTTGATTGATATTTACGCTCAGTTGAATAATGCCAAAATGCGCAAGGGTAATAACCTGAAAGAATTAGAGTTGGGAATTACCAATCTTTTAAAGCTTACAAAAAAAGATAAGTTTGAGTCTTACCGGGATATCCTTTTTTATGCCGCAGGTGAATTGGCTTTAGAAAAGCCTGATAGCAACCAGGCGGTAAGTTTTTATACAAAAAGCTACCAACTCAACGAGAACAACATCTCCTATAAAAACAAAGCTTTTTTAAAGTTGGCTGATATTGCTTACGAACGTAAAGACTATAAAACATCTTTCAATTATTACGATAGCCTGCAATCAGGAGATACTGCACTTGAAAATCTTGACCAGATCCAGCAAAGAAGAAATTCTCTTTCAAAGATTGTTGAAAAAATTTACATCATTGAAAAAGAAGACAGTCTGCAAAAGATAGCTTCAATGGAACCCTCCAAAAGAGAAGCTTTTGTAAAAAAACTCTCCCGCAAACTACGGAAAGAAAGAGGACTAAAAGAAGAAGATAATTCAGCAGGCACGGCAGATCTTATAAGTTTTGACAGTAAAAAAGAAACGGCGGTAGATCTTTTTCAAAATAACAGCAGTAAGGGGGAATGGTATTTTTATAATGCTTCCACCAAATCAAAAGGTTATAGTGACTTCAAAAGAAAATGGGGTAACCGCACCAATACAGATAACTGGAGAAGAAAAGATGCCATGGCTTCAGCTGCCGCTTCTCAAAGCAATATGATGGATAATGTGAACATGAACCCGGATGAAGCTGCACCTCAAAAAAATGATAACGGTAACCAGGCTGCGGGAAAAGGCAATCTTAATAATAATGGTACAAACCCATCTGCCAACCAGGAGCCGGAAGACATCAGCTATGAAGGCATGATGGCTAACCTGCCGCTGACACCAGAAAAAATTGCCGAGAGCAATAGCAAAATTGCTGTGGCTACCTTTGAATTAGGAAAACTTTTTCAAGGTGAACTGGAAGATTACGGGATAGCAATCAATACTTACGATGGTTCATTGCAACGTTTCCCAGATTCACTATATGATGGAGAAATTTATGCTAATCTTTACTATTGCTATTATAAGTTAGGAGATAAGCAAAAAGCTGCCTACTATAAAGATTTGCTGAATAAAAGATTTGCTGGTTCCAAAGCAGCTAATCTGCTCAATAACCCCATCGATTCAAAAAAGAATAAGACCAATCCTGCTGCCACCAAACAGTACGAAGGCATTTACAATTTATTTATTGAGGGAAAATTTGAGGAAGCATTAGCACAAAAACATATTGCAGACAGCTTGTATGGAAACAACTACTGGTCGCCACAACTCCTGTATATCGAGGCTGTTTATCACATCAAACAGAGGAATGACCAGGATGC
>CAZDHQ010000583.1:0-3578 GCA_964505135.1 uncultured Ferruginibacter sp. | reverse complement strand
GTTGCAGCCGCTTTCATTTATTAAGCTGCCGGTTGGTTCAATTAAACCGAAAAGCTGGGTATTAAAGTATTTGCAACTGCAAAGAGATGGACTCACTGGTCAACTGGGAGAAATAAGTGCCTGGTTGGAAAAAAAGAACAATGCATGGTTTAGTGGTAATGGCACAGGTGATCATGGATGGGAAGAAGTGCCCTATTGGCTGAAAGGCTATGGTGATTTGGGTTATGTATTACAAGATGAAAAAATTATAGCTGAAACAAAATTGTGGCTGGACAAGGTTTTTGCAAGCCAGCAAGCTAATGGATATTTTGGCCCTACTTTATCCCAGGAAGATCGTGACAGGAATGGTAAAGACATCAAAGACCTGTGGCCAAACATGCTGATGCTTTGGTGCATGCAATCTTATTATGAATACAGCAATGATCCAAGAGTGATTCCATTTATGACAAAATATTTTAAATGGCAAACCACCATACCGGACGACCAGTTGCTGGAAACTTATTGGGAGAACAGCCGCGGCGGTGATAATCTCTATAGTATTTATTGGCTATATAATCGAACAGGAGAAAAATGGCTGCTTAATTTGGCAGACAAAATTCATCGCAATACAGCTAACTGGCTGCAGAAAGATAATTTGCCCAATTGGCACAATGTAAATATTGCACAATGTTTTCGTGAGCCTGCCACTTACTTTATGCAAACAAAAGACAGCAGCCATTTACATGCCACTTACAATGATTTTTATCTGATAAGAAATTTATATGGCCAGGTGCCCGGCGGTATGTTTGGTGCCGATGAAAACGCAAGAAAAGGTTATGATGATCCAAGGCAGGCGATTGAAACATGCGGCATGGTAGAGCAAATGGCAAGTGATGAAATTTTAACCGGTATTACCGGTGATCCTTTCTGGGCAGATCACTGTGAAGAAATCGCATTCAATACTTACCCGGCTGCTGTAATGCCAGACTTTAAGGGATTGCGATATTTAACAGCACCCAATATGGTGGTGAGTGATAGCCGTAATCATGCACCCGGTATAGAAAATGAAGGCCCGTTTTTAATGATGAACCCTTTTAGTAGCAGGTGTTGCCAGCATAATCATTCGATGGGCTGGCCTTACTATGCTGAACATTTGTGGATGGCAACACCTGATAATGGCATTGCAGCCATACTCTATTGCAGCAGTGAAGTCACAGCAAAAGTGGGTAAGGGGAATGCAGTTACACTCAAGCAAACTACTCATTATCCCTTTGCTGAAAACATCTCCATTGAAATTGCTTCAGCCAATCCAGCTGTCTTTCCACTTTACCTGCGCATACCAAAATGGTGCAGCAATGCAAAAGTTTTAATTAACGGTGAGGAGCAGCCGAAAATAGTTGAACAAGCTTCTTACGCAAGAATAGAAAGAAAATGGAAGCAGGGAGATATTGTGCAATTGGTATTACCAATGAAGTTGACAAAAGACACTTGGGAAAAAAATAAGAACAGCGTAAGCATTAACTATGGCCCACTTACTTTCTCATTAAAGATTGAAGAAGATTATAAAAAAGCTGACAGTAAACAATATGTTACCTGGGATTCTAAATGGAAGGAAAATGCAGATCCATCTAAATGGCCTTCTTATGAAATTTATCCTGCAAGTATGTGGAATTATGGTTTGCTGTTAAAAGAACAACCGTTGGAAAATCAGTTTGAATTAGTAAAGAAATCCTGGCCTGCTGATGATTTTCCTTTTACACAGCTGGCTGTTCCATTAATGTTAAAAGCAAAAGGAAAAATTATCCCAGAATGGATACTGGATAAAAATGGTTTGTGTGATGTATTGCCGCAGAGCCCGGTGAAAGTAACCACTAAAGAAGAACAGATTGAACTAATCCCCATGGGTGCTGCAAGACTAAGAATTGCCTCTTTTCCGGTGGTGAACTAAAGCTGCAATAACAGTTGTGAGCATTACTAAGAAGAAAATTGAAATTCATGATCGAAAATGAAATTGCATCAGGCATTGCCGATAAATACAGGGAAGTATTTAATGATGAACCATTGCTGGTAAGAAGCCCGGGACGGGTAAACCTGATTGGTGAGCACACAGATTACAATGATGGTTTTGTATTGCCTGCTGCAATCAATAAGGCAGTGTATGTAGCCATTGGAAAGGCTAGCGGTAACGAATGTCACTACATTGCTATAGACATGCAGGAGGAATATCATACTGATATCAACAATCTTAAAAAAATAGAGGGTCATTGGTCAACCTATATAAACAGCGTGGTAGATCAGTTGCATAAAGCAGGTTGCCAGCCCGGAGCTTTCAATTGTGTAATTGGAGGAGACATTCCTGTGGGTGCAGGTATGTCTTCTTCTGCTGCGGTGGAATGTGCGGTATTGTTTGCATTGAATGAATTGTTTGCAATTAAGCTGGATAAAATAACCATGGTAAAGATGGCGCAGAAAGCGGAGAACCAATACGTGGGTGTGCAGTGCGGTATCATGGACCAGTTTGCAAGCATGTTTGGGAGAAAAGATCATGTAATTAAACTGGATTGCCGTTCGCTTGAGTACGGGTATAAGCCGTTTGATATGGAGGGTATCAAGATTGTGTTGTTTGATACCAATGTAAAACATTCACTGGCTTCATCAGAATACAACACAAGAAGGCAGCAGTGTGAAGCCGGTGTGAAAGCAATTAATAAGTCAATACCGTCAGTAAAGAAATTGAGAGATGCTGATATGACAATGCTGAGCCGTTATGTATTGCCAATGGATGAAACGGTGTATAACCGTTGTCGCTATGTTGTAGAAGAAATACAGCGCTTGCAGGATGCATGTATTGATTTAGAAAACCATGATATGGTAGCTTTTGGTAAAAAAATGTTTGCTACACATGAGGGTTTAAGTAAACTATACGATGTTAGTTGTAAAGAACTTGATTTCTTGGTTGACGCTGTAAAGAATGAAGCAGCTGTATTAGGAGCGAGAATGATGGGAGGCGGCTTTGGTGGTTGTACAATTAATTTAATAAAAGAAGGTGCAATAGACGCACTGGCTGAGAAAGTTGGAAAGACTTATCAACAGGCTTTTAACAGGGAGATGAAAGTGTATATCTCCACTATACAGGATGGTACCTCTATTATTTCTTCGGCCAAATACGCATCAGTTTAATTTAAATAAAAAGACACACAAAAAAGTAAATCCGTTATGCGCCAGTTAAAAAAACTATTTTTTATGCTCACATCTATCAGCTTTGCTGCATGCAACGATTCAACAAGCCCTGCAACTGAACAGCATACAGACAGCGCTAAAACAACTGTTGCTCCACTGCCTTCAAGAGCTGCATTTCAGCAAACTATTGATGGTAAGTCAACTGATTTGTACATCTTGAAAAATAAAAACAATATGCAGGCGGCCATTACAAATTATGGAGGAAGGCTGGTAAGTTTATTGGTACCTGATTCAGCTAATAACTTAGTGGATGTGGTAATTGGTTTTGATAGCGTACAGGGTTATGTGAAATCAACAGAACCTTATTTTGGTGCAACTATTGGCCGTTATGGGAACCGAATTGCCAAAGGAAAATTTAT
>CAZDHQ010000582.1:0-3582 GCA_964505135.1 uncultured Ferruginibacter sp. | reverse complement strand
ATATCAGCGAGTCACTTCTGTTTTTTGGAAAAATAATAAGCAACGGGTAATAAGCGAAAATAAGTTTCCGGCAATATTCATGAAAGGAGGATGTTTTGCGGTTGCAGAAGTTCCCTGCACAGGGGATGCAGCTTTGTATATTGAAGAAGAAGCATTACAAAATTTTACGAATTTTTCTTTCGTACGCTTCTGCATAGCGTAGCATACCTGCATCGGTAGGGTGAGTGCCGTCAACCATACAATCAATATCCAGGTTTATTTCTTCCTTAGTCAGTAAAAAAATATTTTTTATGCCTTTTGATTGCAACTCTGTAAAAGCCTGTTTCATTAGTCGGTTAACATCAGTATAGTATTCCCGTCTTCCCTGGTTGATTAAGCCATCAGTATAACCACCGTGTTCAACAAGAAGAATAGGTACCCCACTTCGCCTTTGCTGGAGTAGAGTGACTGAAGCTATAATACGTCGTTTTGTTTCTTCGGGGGGCATATCAAGAGCTGTTAAATTGGGCAGGCAATCCAGCACATATATTTTTGCATCAATCTCCGCCAGCAGGTCTATCAATTCTTTTTCAAGTCTTCCATTACCTGAAAAGCCAAGATTAATTAATGGCCTTGCTAATTTTCTTTCAAGGATGGAAGTCCATGCCATTCCAGGCCTGGATGCACAACCTCCCTGCGCAATAGAGGTGCCGTAAACTACGATGGGCTTCTCCTCCCGTGCAGGTAATGCTGTGAAAGTAACACCGGTTGACACACCAATTTCCAGCCAGCGAACCGTATTATAAAGGGGAAGGTACAGCCAGTATTCACGTCCTTTATTATGATAGCTTCCATTTGTATCAAGACCTGAAAAATGATATTGAACAGTATCGCCAAACGAATACCTGCCCGCACACCATAGCCAATTGCCATCACTGTTTACGGCATATAAATCAACCCCGCTTACACCTGTGGCAGGCATGTGCGGAAATGAAAACTCACCCGCCACTTTGTAACGTATAATTATCTCCGGTGTATTTGTTTTGAAACGGATTAATAAACCGGCGGCATTATGCGACAGGTTCCATACAGCTTCCCGTACATTTTTTTCAGCACGGGCAGGCAACCGGTCATAAGGATCTTTTATTTCTTTTGGCCATGCCTGCCCTTCGATAACGGCAACATTATTTTTCGCAGGGTTCCACCAGGTATAGCTTGTTGCTTCTTGTGAAAAAGCTGCACTTTTAAAAAATGTAAGCAATACAAGCAGCGATATTTTAGTATTCATCGTTAATTGAGTTTATCTTAATGTGATTTCGATATTCAAGAAAGAACAAGTCTTTATCTTACTTTCTCCATATAAAAAAATACTGGTTTATATTAATTATTAAAAAGTTTATACCTCATTTATTCAAACACAATTGTGCCGAAACTGTGATAGTCGTGAAAACTTTCACGTTGAACTATCTGCCACTGCCAGGTTGCTTCACCTTTATCGTAATCAATGCGGTAAAAATTAGCTCTCCATCGGGTACCTTTCTGTGGAGGCACATTCGCCATTGGTGTAAGCAATGCGTATGGGATAAAAAATTCTGCAGTCCATGAAGTAACTGCTTCTCCGTTTTTATCTATATGTGTTGCATGTTTTGTTCTGCGGCTGCCTTCATAGTGCCAGGGACGCCATCCCAAAAAATTCCCCTTTATATTGGGTACTAAAATGGGTAATTCATAATTAAGTGGAGAAAGCTCATACTCAAAATACACCGGTGCTGTTTCATCTGTCCAGAAAAAGGCCTCAACTACGTCTTAATTATACAGGTCTAAAAAATCTTCTTTCAGTGTGGTTGTTATTTTCCTGTCTTCACAACGATAAAGGCAATAAATGCCCGAATCGGAATAAAGCAGTTTCAACTGTGTTTGATATGTAACATTCGTATTGTTGCGTTGTCGCAGCATAAGCCACTCAGTATTGTTCCAGTTTGCAGTGCTGCCATCGCCTGTAACATCAAAATTTGTTGTGTGTTTAACTTTTAAGATACTACCCCCTGCTGTGGGTTCAGAAAGAATTTGAGCCTTCTTTTCAATTATTGGAAATAGCCGCCTGATTTCTTCTGCAGCCGGTTGCGTACCGTATTCACAAATTTCAAATGCTTCTGCATATTCTACCTTAGCTGCTTTTTCTTTGCCATACCATTTCTCAAGTGCGACTTTTACTTCAGGGGTAATTTTTACTGCCCATTTTTGTGCCAGCCATTTTTCACGGTTATCAGTTTTTTGCGGAACTTCATCTGCATAACCACCTATCCAGGGATTCCACTCATACACCTGTGATTGGTGAGCGTCTAAAGCATGTATTTTTTGGTTGTAGACCTCACTGATGTCAATGGCAATATCAGGACGGAATGGATTAGGTCGCTGGAAATCATCCTGCATATACAGAAATACAGGATTCTTTTTTAACGCCGGCACATCAGGAGCAATATTTGGTACAGCTACCATATAAGCCGCATCCTGTACCAGGATACCCGTGTAACGATGATCGGGATGATAATCATTGGGACGATGGGTGATCACCACATCGGCATTCCATTCCCTTATTTTACGGATAATCTTTAACCTCACTTCCAATGATGGAAGAAGTTCACCATCATGGTTGTCGAGAACATCATAAACAACGCCGATCCGTTTGCCGGCTTCCTGTGCTTCTGCGGTCCTCCGCTTAGCAAGAGCGCCACCTCCCTGTAATTGATGGCCTGCATCACCATTGGTTACGGACACAAATTTTACAGCATGGCCCATGGCCGCAAATAGCGCTGCGGTACCACCTGCCTTCACATCACAATCATCCGGATGAGCTCCAATAACAATTATGCGGAGTTGTTTGGAGTTTGATTGAGCATAAAGGATGTTTATAAATAAACTAATAAATGATATCAGTAAGAAGTATTGTTTCATATTCATAAAAGATAATTTAGTGGTTATTTAAAAAAATCTGTCGCACTCTTCAGGATTCAGTTCTTTAATGAAATTCATAAAATGGCCGGGTTAACTCTTTATCTGTTCATAAAAAAAGCAATGATAGTTATCGTATATCCTATACTAAGCGATAAAAGAATGATCCCCCACATCTTTTTTTTCTTCATTAGCTTGTACCACAAATACAAACCCGTCAGGCCAAATAAAATAGTGGCAATGCTCGCCAGGTCCATCATCAAAACATATACATTATAAAGCCAGCCTCCGCTATATTCATGCATCCGGTGAAAGCCAACCATAGTCACGTATGTTGAAAATTGTTTTATTTGCAAATCAGCCTGAGATTTGTCAGGCGATACGGTTACATTATAAGTAGTACCCGGTTTTAAGTATTCAAAATGCATGCTGCCATCCTTATTTTTTCCCTGCCCCTCCCGTTTTGCATGAATATTCAATTTATCCTGCAGGTACACTGACATTTCCTCTGCACTGATAGTTTCAGGAAGATTTAAAGAATATTGTTTTGATAAAACTTTTGGATCAGCATTTGAAAACCAGTTTTCATGTGTCAATATGAAACCGGTTACAAAATACATGAATACAAAACCGAGAATAGAAAAAGCTATG
>CAZDHQ010000581.1:0-3584 GCA_964505135.1 uncultured Ferruginibacter sp. | reverse complement strand
GGTTATCAATTTCTGTTTTAAATAATTCTTTAACCAGCGTATGCCGTGGTAAATAATCTTCCAGCAGGTCACAAAACTTTTCTTCAATTTCCCTGAAGTAAGGTTCGTTTACCCACAGTGTATCATCTGCATCAAAGGCAATTACTTTGATATTCATAAGCAGGTTATTGCGCCGGGAAGTGGGACAGGCATTTACCGGCAGGTGAACAGCAAATGTAAAGTAAGATTTGTTTGAAGGATACAACCAATCAAATCCTCTTATAGTACCTCAACAAGAAATATCTGCTATAATTAATTTCTTAATTTCAGCAGCACCACACATTCTATATGATGTGTATGCGGAAACATATCTACCGGCTGTATTTTTTCAACGGAATATTTTTCATCGAGTAAAGCAAGATCACGAGCCTGCGTGGCTGGGTTACAACTCACGTAAACAATTTTTGGTGCAGCCATTTCAAGCAATTTTTCCACCAATTTACCGTGCATGCCAGCTCTTGGCGGATCAGTAATGATTACATCTGGCTTGCCATGTGTTGCAAAAAACGCATCATCACAAATATCAATTACATCACCAGCAAAAAATGCTGCATGATTAATATTATTGAGCGCTGCATTTTCTTTAGCATCTTCAATTGCTGCCGCAATTACTTCCACACCAATGACTTTCTTCGCTTTTTCACTTACAAAAATTCCAATGCTGCCAGTGCCGCAATACAGGTCATACACAATTTCATTACCGGTTAATCCTGCAAAATCTCTTGTAATGCTGTAGAGCTTTTCCGCCTGTTTGGTATTGGTTTGAAAAAAAGATTTTGGTCCAATCTTGAATTGAAATTCATCCAGCTTTTCTATTACGTAACCTTTACCGAAATAAACTTTCGGTTCAAGGTCATAAATACTGTCATTCCATTTTGGGTTGATGGTATAAAGCAGCGTGGTAATGGAAGGAACAGTTTTTAAAACGTAGTCAAGCAATTTTTTTCTTTCTGTTTCATCGTCAAAACCAAGTACAATATTTACCATCAGTTCACCAGTACTGCAGTTGCGGATAATAATATTTCTTAACCAGCCAGTGTGTTGCTTGATGTCGTAATAGCTGTATCTGTTTGCTTTTGCAAAATCACGAATACTGTTCCGGATAAGGTTGTTTACATCATCCATCAAATAGCATTCTTCAATGTCTATTACTTTATCAAAGATTCGGGGAACGTGAAGGCCGAGGCCGGCCCCCTCCAAACCTCCCCCAAAAGGGGAGGCTTTTGAAGCTTTTAAAATAGTTGCTGTATCTGAAATAGCAGGATGTAAATCTTGCGAATTAGTAAGATTTTCTTGGTTAGCAGGCTCTAAAGCCCCTCCTTGGGAGGGGTTTGGGGAGGCCGGTTTGGGGAGGCTTCTTATCTCCTCCTCTGTCAAATAACGTTTACTGCTAAACGTAAATTCCATCTTATTCCTGTAAGCCCTCGTTTGCTCAGATCCCATTATGGGTAATATTTCAGGCAATACCACTTTCCCAATGCGTTTAAAATTTTGTGCTACTTCCTGCTGCTTATATTCAAGCTGCTTGTGATACGGCAGCATCTGCCATTTACAGCCGCCGCACATGCCAAAGTGTTTGCAAAACGGTTGCTCTCTTTCGGGTGAGTACTCATGAACTTTAGTTGCTCTTCCTTCTCCCCAGTCTTTTTTATTGGTACTTACAAACACATCCACCACATCACCCGGCACAGCACCTTCAATAAAAATTACTTTTCCGTCTATTTTGGCTATTGATTTTCCTTCGGAGGCATAGCCGGTTACCAGCACCTTTTCTAATAAAAACTTTTTTCTTTTCACAGCGGCAAAAATAGCTTTCCTTTAAGCATTCATGAAACAAAATAAAATGAGGCAAATCAATGTTAATGATTTGTAATTTTTTTAACGCCGGATAATAAGCAACCGGACTAAAACCGTTGATTTTAAATATTTTTGTCTCCTTTACAAAACAGCGTATGAAACAAATTTTCTCTGTCTTTTTAACCTTTATCGTTATACAACTGTCGGCACAAAATTTTAAGGTTACGCTGAATGCTCCGCAATACAAAAGTGGCATCGCTTACCTTACTTACCACATGGGTAAAAACCTGAACGTAGAAGATTCTGCAGCAGTAAGCCCAAAAGGCATTGCGATTTTCCAGGGAAAAAGAAAATTGCCGGGAGGCATTTACTCTGTGGTACTGCCCGGTAAAAGTAAACTGGTTGATTTTTTTATTGATAAGGAACAAACCATCAATGTTCAGATTGATACCACTGACCTGCTGAATAAAACAGTGGTAACAGGTTCAAAAGAAAATATTGCCTTTGTACAGTATCAGAAATACATGGCCGTAAAGGGTAAGGAATGGGATGCAGAACGAACTGCCTACAGCCAGTCAAAAACAAAGCAAGACTCTGCTATACATGAAGCCAATTATAACAGGTTAAATAAAGAGCTGAATGAATACCGTGAGAATCTGATAAAGACGCAGCCACAATCTATGCTGTCTGCAGTATTGAGTGCAATGAAAGAACCGCAGTTGCCTAATGCAGCTCCTAAAACACATGAAGACTCCCTGGCTAATTATTATTATTATAAATCCCATTATTGGGATGGAATAACGTTTATGGATGAACGCATTATTCGTTCTCCCTTTTTCCTGCCAAAATTTGAAAGATATTATCGGGACATTATTGTGCAGCATCCTGATTCAATCATCAAAGAATCAGATTATCAGTTATTGCTTGCACGTAGTTGCCCTGAGATGTACAAGTTTATGCTGAACTGGTTAACGGATGAGTACATCAACCCAAAATACATGGGGCAGGATGCCATCTTTGTTCACTTGTTTGAGAAATACCACAGTAAGGGACTAACCAGTTGGCTAAACGAAAAGCAAATGGAAACCATTAGCCGCAGGGCTTATATGCTAATGGCTAATTTGATTGGGGCCAAAGCTGCTGATTTAAATATGCTGGATACTGCCGGCAAAGCAATGCCGCTATATAAAGTAGCTGCTGATTTTACCGTTGTATGTTTTTGGGATCCTAATTGTGGGCATTGCAAAGAAGAAATACCAAGATTGGATTCCATTTACAATGCAAGCTGGGAAAATATGGGTGTAAAAATCTATGCAGTACTTACGGCAGATTCAAAAGAAGACGTAAAGAAAGCATGGATTGATTATATAAGAGAACATCATATCGGTGATTGGGTAAATGTGTATCCAACCAAAGAAATGGAAGAAGCCGATGTAGCTGCACAGCGGCCCAGCTTCAGGCAACTATACGATGTAACAATGACGCCTACCCTATTTTTACTGGATAAAGACAAAAATATCATTGCAAAAAAATTAAGCTGGCAGCAGCTGGATGAATTGCTGCATGTGAAACTTAAAAACAAAACCAACTAACCTAAAGATGAAACCATTTTTATTGACGCTTGCTGCAGCGGTCGCTTTTTTCGGCACCACTGCTCAAACATTGTTTACTTACGGCAGCAATACGGTAAGTAAGGATGAATTTATAAAAGCTTACAATAAGAATAAAACACCTGATGCCGGTTCTGA
>CAZDHQ010000580.1:0-3586 GCA_964505135.1 uncultured Ferruginibacter sp. | reverse complement strand
AATCATTGAGATTAAACAAATGATGATGATGTGGCCCGCCACCATGTTTGCGAAAAGACGTATGATCAATGCTACAGGCTTAATAAATACACTTAAAAACTCTACAGGAACCAGGATGGCTTTTACAAATCCAGGAACACCTGGAGGATTAAAAATATGACCCCAGTAATGACTGTTTGAACTTGCCAAAATCACTACGAAAGAAATAACACCCAATACTAGTGTAAATGCGATATTGCCCGTAACGTTAGCAGTGCCCGGTATTAAACCAAATATATTATTGATGAGAATGAAAAAGAATACAGTTAGCAGGAACGGCAGGTATTTATCTACTTTATGACCAAGATTTGGTTTTGCTACTTCGTCCCGAACAAATGCTACTAACACTTCAATTAGATTCTGCTTACCCTTGGGAGCAGAGGTAACACCAGCACCGGTTTTATATGTTTTAGCCACACTCATCATTATCCAAACCAGCAATGCAAGTGCTAAAATCATTTGAACAACATTACGGGTTAAAGAGAAATCATACACTTTTACACCTTCTTCAACCGCAATTACTTTTCCGTCTTCGTTCAGCTTGTAACCGTTTACTTCCGCATGACCATGTTCAAACTTGCTTGACATGAAAACAGAAAGGCCTTTTTGGGGAGAATACAAGATAACAGGCAACGGAATTGTCAAAGCGTGCTCTTCGCCATCACTTCCTTTATACTCAAGAAAATGAAATTCATGGGCATCCATAATGTGGCCGAAAATGACCTTCTTGGCATTAAATCCTTCTTTTTCCTCTGCTGCATGTCCTTCAGCGCCATTATGTTCTTCATGCTGAGCTTTTACATTATATGCAGATAACAGGAATATAGTGCTAAAAACCGCAGCCAGTAATGATTTGATGCCTTTTGCCAACATATCTTTTCCGAAATTTGGCGCAAAGATAGGCGTTTGAGGGTAAAATCAAAGATGGAAGTAGAGATTTTTGGATAGAAAAAGAACTTAATCTAACCCCATTTCTTTCCGGAGTAAAATGATTTTTTCTAACTCAATAACGTCAATCTGGTCTTTAGACCTGTTGACCGCTTTTTTATTGGCAATGAGTTGGTTGATGTGAAGAACGGGCACTTTTACATTTTCGATTTCGGCAATTGTAGCCATTTGATAACATTCGTCAAAGGAATAATTTTCCAGTCCTTTCATATCGGTCATTATATCAAGGCGCATTCCATTATTCAAAGCGAAATCTGTCCAGCCCGGTACAAATTGAATAGTTTCCATCATAAAGTAATCTCCAAGCCCTGCATCACTAAAAGCCAAACGCAATTGTTTGCGGTTATCAATCGTGTCTTTTAACCACATGTCCATGTCGCCTGTATACCTTTGATAGCCATATAAGTTAGTTGCTAATCCACCCACCATTATATAAAAAACCTTGTTTGCCTCAAGCGCTTTAAAAAATCTGATAATCTCCTGGTCAAAAATGTCCATCAATTAAAACTTTATGGCTTTTCTATGAAGGGTTGATGCGTTATTTTAGCCCGGCTTAGCGTCTTTTGGATTTTATACAGCCGGGTGAATAAGTGAAACCGCTCGGTATAAGACAATTTTAGGGAGTTCCTCAAAAGATCCAATGCTGCTTTTTCGTAATTAGCATCTGACTCGTTAACTGTATAATTTTCGGCGGTATTATGTTGTTGATTATATGCCATATCTGCAATTTACTAAAATTGTTGGGAACGTGGCAGTGCTAAACCAATGCTTTTTGCTTTTCAAACTGCATTTTTTGTAGCTGGTAATAAAAACCTTTATGGTTCATGAGTTCTTCGTGTGAACCCATTTCTTTTATTTCGCCTTTATCCAGCACCAAAATTTTATTGGCTTTGCGTATGGTAGAAAGCCGGTGTGCAATTACAATGGATGTGCGGCCAGCAATCAGCTTTTCAATAGCCTGCTGTATTAGCCATTCGCTTTCTGTATCTACGGAAGATGTGGCTTCGTCAAGAATTAATATAGATGGGTTGTATAACACTGCCCTAACAAAAGAAAGTAATTGGCGCTGGCCTAAAGAAAGCGTGGCACCTCTCTCCATTACATTGTATTGGTATCCTCCAGGCAGTCGCATAATAAAATCATGAATGCCGATGAGCTTTGCGGCTTCGTATACCTGCTCTTCTTTAATATCGGGGTTTCGTAGTGTAACATTATCATATACTGTTCCGCTGAATAGGAAAACATCCTGCAACACCACCGCAATTTTACTTCTAAGGAAGAAAAGATCGTAGTCTTCGATATTTACATTATCAATTTTTATTTCCCCTTGTTGAATATGATAAAGCCTGTTCAGCAAACTGATGATAGAAGTCTTTCCACTACCCGTATGACCAACGATGGCCAGCGTTTCACCTGCCGCAATATCAAAGGAGATGTTTTTCAGCACATAATTTTCAGCGTTGTAGGCAAACCATACCTTATCAAAAGATACACTGCCATTTAGTTTCTCTGGTAGAAGTGTTCCATTATTATGAGCACTGTCTTCTATATCCAATACTTTAAACACTCTTTCGCTTGCAATCATCCCCATCTGCAATACATTGAACTTATCAGCCAGCATTCTCAATGGCCTAAACAATAGATTGAGACAAATGATGAAAGCAGTGATGGTTGCCGCAGGATTGGTATCCCCCATGCCGCCTGCTTTCCACACCAGCAAACCGGTGGATACTGCCAATATCAATTCCACTACGGGAAAGAAAATTGAATAAGCAAGAATAGAACGAATGTTGGCATCCCTGTGCTCTTTATTGATCTTATTGAACTTGTTAAACTCTCTTTTTTCCGAAGCAAAAGTTTGCACTATGGCCATACCCGTAATATGCTCCTGTACAAATGCATTTAACTGGGCAACAGCATTGCGTACACGAATAAAAGAACGGTTCACACTTTCTTTAAAGTAATAAGTAGCGATTATTAAAATTGGAAATGGTACCAGGCAGATCAGTGTTAATTTCCAATCAATGTAAAACATATAGGATAGTACCGCAACGATAGAAAGTAAGTCTGCTATAATGGGCACCAATCCGTCGCTGAAAATGTCATTGATGGATTCAATATCATTGATGGTTCTGGTGGTAAGTGTTCCTATAGGTGTTTTATCGTACTGGGAAAGGTTAAGGCCAATTACTTTTTTATACGTTGCAATCCGCATATCCTTCACCACATTTTGGCCAAGCGAAGCAGTAAGAAAAGTAAACACAAAACGAAGTGCAGATTCCAAAAGCAAGATTACCAGCTGTATGACAGTTACACCCACAATTACTGCAGACGCCCCATGCAAAAAACTGAAATGCGGATTTGATTTAAGGCCATCATTGATGGTGACCTGTATCAGCCATGGCCTCACCGGCGATATCACCGCCAGAAATATTGCAAGGAAAATAGACCAATAAAACCTGTTCTTGTACGGCGAAGCAAAATGAAATACCCTGCGTAGTAAAGAAAAATCAAATATTTTTTTAGGTTGTGCCTGCCCACTCATATTGCAAATGTAGTTGCTTTAGCAAAAAAGCCCTTTTTGATGTGCTGAACGGTT
>CAZDHQ010000579.1:0-3626 GCA_964505135.1 uncultured Ferruginibacter sp. | reverse complement strand
TAAAGATGAAAAAAGAGGCCAGGAATACTTTATTGGTATATCAAGAATCTGGATGAACATATGGTTATTTTTAGTTGGTTGTTCTGTAAAAGTTTTTGGGAAAGAATATTTCAAAAAGGGTGAAAATTACGTAGTGGTTTTCAACCACAATGCACTGCTGGATGTGCCATTGTCTGCACCGTATGTGCCGGGAGCAAACAAAACCATTGCCAAAGCTTCTTTTGCCAAAGTGCCTATTTTTGGCGCCTTTTATTCAAGGGGGTCGGTGTTAGTAGACCGAAAAAGCGAAAAAAGCCGCAGAAAAAGCTATGAGTTGATGATGCAGGTACTAAAAAAGGGTATGCATATGTGTCTTTACCCTGAAGGAACCCGCAACCGTAGCAATGAGCCTTTAAAACCTTTTTATGATGGTGCCTTTAAGCTGGCCGTGGATGCCCGGAAAGATATCATACCCTGTATTTTAATAGGTACCAAAAAGGCAATGCCAATAGACAAAACATTTTGCCTGTACCCGGTTAAATTGAAGATGATTTTTCTGCCCCCCGTATCTTCCGAACACACAACAGCAAAAGAACTAAAAGAAAAGGTTTTCTCAATTATGCTCCAATCATATATTGATAATCAGTCTACAACAAAAGAAACTAACATATAAAAAAATCGAATATTTATCTTATTAGTTTTAAAGATGTATTTTTGACACTAAACATTTGAATATTATTAGCCGGATTAAAAAAAGGTTGAATGGTATTTAAGTTTTGAATATTCTATTGAATTATTATGAAAAAAAAGGTAACAAAGATTGGTGTTCTTACTTCAGGTGGCGATTCTCCAGGTATGAATGCTGCAATTAGAGCGGTGGTTCGTTCTGGAATTTACTATGGTTTAGAGGTTTTTGGTATCATGCGTGGCTACACAGGTATGGTGGAAAACGATATTTTTAGGATGGAAAGCCGAAGCGTTGCTAATATTATACAAAGAGGTGGTACTATTTTAAAAACTTCCAGGTGTAAAGAGTTTTTTACACCAGAGGGCAGAAAAAAAGCATATAACAATTTAAAGCAGCATGGCATTGATGGATTAGTGATTATTGGTGGCGATGGCAGTTTTAGAGGTGCCCAGATTTTTAGTAACGAATACGATATTCCCTGCATAGGTTTACCCGGTACCATTGATAAGGACATTGCCGGTACTGACTTTACAATAGGCTTTGATACTGCTGTAAATACTGCTGTAGAGGCCATTGATAAGATTAGGGATACTGCAGATGCCCACGACCGTTTATTTGTAATTGAGGTGATGGGAAGAGATGCCGGTTATATTGCCCTGCATAGTGGTATTGCTACCGGTGCTGAAAATATTTTGATCCCTGAAAGGAAGACGGATATTGAAGAAATCGTTCGCCAGTTGGCTGAAAAAGAACGCCGGCATAAACTGGTGAACTTAATTGTGGTAGCAGAAGGTGATGAATTTGGTGGTGGTGATGAAGTTGGGAAAGTGGTAAAAACGAGACTCCCTAACCAGGACGTGAGAGTATGTATTCTAGGCCATATACAAAGAGGCGGTTCTCCAAGTTGTTTTGATAGATTAATTGCAAGCCGTATGGGTTATTCTGCGGTAGAATGTTTAAAAGAAGGAAAGTACAATGTATTTGTAGGAATAGTGAATAACCGTATGCACTATATTCCCCTTAACGAGGCCGTGAAAAAGAAGCAGCGGATTAGCGAAGAGTGGATGAAAATTGTAAAAATCCTTGCCAGTTAATATTTATTTGGCAAATGCAAATCCATTGCTATATTTATTTTTTTAAGCACAATGGGGTGAGCGCCACGCAAGCCACCCCTATAAATACATACTGAAAAATGGCCTTTCGTGGCAGGCCTTATGCACCAAATTTATGAGCAAGAACCTGGGAAAATACCTGCATAAAGACATGGATAAAGAAGCTGGTATACAACATACTATAAAAAGAACTAAAATTGTTGCTACAGTTGGTCCTGCATCATCTACTTACGATAAACTACTCCAACTGGTGAAAGCAGGGGTGAATGTTTTCAGGCTCAATTTTTCTCATGGCAGCCACGAGGACAAAGCCCAAATAATTGATTATATCAGGGAGATCAATCTAAAAGAACCATATAACATAGCCATATTGGGCGATCTGCAGGGACCAAAATTAAGAGTAGGAGAAATTGAAGGTGGAAAGATTGAATTGAAAGAAGGGCAGGAAATCATTTTTACTACTGAAAAAGTGGTGGGAACTCCCGAAAAAGTATACGTGTCTTATCAACGTCTTGCTTCTGATGTTAAGCCTGGTGAGCGTATATTTTTAGATGATGGCAAGATGGAAGTAAAAGTGAAGCAGATACTGAACGAAAAAGAGGTTTTAATTACTGTAACACTTGGAGGAACGCTGTTGCCTAAGAAAGGTGTAAACCTGCCTGATTCTGCTTTAACGATGCCATCATTAACAGAGAAAGATATTGCTGACCTGGATTTTATCCTGGAAAAAAATCTTGACTGGGTTGCATTGTCTTTCGTTCGCCACGCCAATGATGTAATAGAACTTAAGAAAAGAGTAAAGGCGCAAAACAGCAAGACAAAGGTTATTTCAAAAATTGAAATGCCCGAAGCTTTGAAAAACATCCGTGATATTATTCTTCAAAGCGATGGCATTATGATAGCACGTGGAGACTTAGGCGTGGAAGTACCTATTCAAAAAGTGCCTTTGATACAAAAAGAAATCATCAAGAAATGTATGCACAGGGCCAAGCCTGTTATTGTTGCTACACAGATGATGGAAAGTATGATGGAGCGGACCAAACCTAATCGTAGTGAGGTAACGGACGTAGCCAATGCTGTATTGGAAGGTGCGGATGCTGTAATGTTAAGTGGTGAAACAGCCATGGGCGACTACCCGGTGTTAGTGGTAGAAACCATGTGCAAGATCATTTTAGAAGTGGAAAGAAATGCATACGATTACGACAGGGATGATATTTTAACTCCGCAGCCTCACTCCCCTTCCCTGCTAAGTGACGCACTTTGCTATAGTGCCTGTAAACTGGCGCATGACGTGAATGCCGATGCGTTAGTAGGTATGACTCAAAGTGGCTATACTGCGTTTATGCTTAGTAGTTATAGACCCAAAGTGCCGCTGTTTATCTTCAGTAAAGAAAGAACTTTAATTAACCAGCTTAGCTTAAGCTGGGGAGTAAGAGCGTTTTATTACGCAGAAGAAGAAAGCCTCGATGATATTTTTTACGATCAGATTGATATCTTAAAAGCAAGAGGATTTTTGCAGCCGGGCAACCTGGTGGTAAATACCGGAAGTACACCGGTAAACCTGCACCTGCCTACCAATGTGTTAAAAGTGACAAAAGTGGAGTAGTTACAAACTTGTTTTATAAATGTAAACCTCCTTTACGGGAGGTTTTTTATTAACTTGAAGTTTAAAATTCGTACCGTTACTAACCATAAACAAGCCTTGATTCATTCTAAAAAATAGTTGATGACGAATAATATTAAATGCCCCAACTGCGGGACCGTATTCGATGTAGAAAATGTGATAGCGGCTGACCTGGAAAAAAAATACCAGGATCAATACCAGCATAAGCTGAAAGAATCATTGA
>CAZDHQ010000578.1:0-3631 GCA_964505135.1 uncultured Ferruginibacter sp. | reverse complement strand
GCTGTATTTGGAATACAAAGTATACCAACTTTCCTTTTTATTGCTGCAGATGGTGAAGCTTCTATGCAGCCTGGAGCTTATCCAAAGCATGTGTTCAAAAAGATAATTGAAGAAAAGTTACTGGCAATAGCCGATACAGAAAAAGAGTAATCAGCTAATACGATAGTATCAAAAGCAGCCGGCCTTTGGCCGGTTGCTTTTTTATTAGTGCCAAGGCCTGTCCGGACATCCAGTCGGGACAAACGCTCCGACCTGAGCTCAATACATTGATTAAATAAAAAAGACCCAACTTATCGTCGAGTCTTTTTAGTGCCCAGGACTGGATTCGAACCAGCACATCCTTGCGAACGCTGCGACCTGAACGCAGTACATTCATCAAATAAAAAAGACTCAACTTATCGTCGAGTCTTTTCAGTGCCCAGAAGTGAATCAGGTTCGAACCAACTAATGCAGGATATTGAGAGAATTATCAACTTTTAATAATATTTTGAAGTTCTTGGCACTTACCATTTTAATTGATATGATTGAATGACTTAGCCGAATTACCATCTGACTATAGATAAGAAGGTTTAGGTTTAAATCCTAACGCGGTCACAAAAGAATGGTAAAGAGTTTCAGCGCTTTGTTGAAATTTTTTTTGATTTTTGCTCCGACTCAATTCCGACACTGTTATTTTTATTCACTTTCATGAATTATTAATTTTTTGGAAAAGTTGTGATATGAACATAAACCAAGAATTAACTTTATCGAACATGATTGATCACTTCATCTGTAGTATGCTGTATAATCATCCGGTCAAACATTTATTTTGTAGGTAGCAATATTTACTTTTTGGGATGGGAGTAAATTCAGCCAGCAATGTGAGTGTTCTAGTCGATTAGGGACAAATAAGGGGATAAAATTTCTATATGCCAGCAAGGATTTCGCCCTTGACATAAGAATTTTAATGTCTAAGAAAAGGGAAAAGCAGCAGGTGCTAAATTGAAGTATAATCCGAATAATGCTTCTCAGGTAAGAATAATATTCCCTGGTTCAATTAAAATAGAAATATGGGTTACCTAGTACCGGAAATATGTAAAGGTTTTTGCTGTATAGTAGATAGAGATCAGCCCACTTTGGCAGCTATGATCTCCTCGTATCTGTCGAAGGTTGGTGAATACCTTCCCATTTTTGAATTTCCCCATGCCACTATTGGAAAAATTGATGGCGACGAGGATAAAATTGATGAACATATAATAACAAGATCTCAATCTGAGGAATTCAGCGTTTTCGTCGCCAATTCTATTGGCAGAAACGGCGGATGCGAGAACCTGATCCTTGCTGGTTTATCTGCTGAGCAGAAAAGCTATCTTACTTTTTTAGATCGGTACAATGTGATTGAAATAACCACTGTTGATGATGCTGAATTTCTTCTTGCAGGCTTTTCTGAAGATAAAGCAAATTATTTCTCATGCAGACCAGATGAAATCCTGGAAGGGTTATATCAAGCCGTACAAACAAACTCAAAACTAAGGATAGAAGATACGGCAACACCTCTAACGCCAACAGATGTTAAAAAAGAAGGTCTCATTGTAATTGAAAACAATGCTGCTGTGTCACCTGTGATTGCCGTAAATTATGCCTTGTCCATTAATGCAGAGATTAAAGTTGTTGCAGCTTTAGCAGATAAGGAAGAAAAAGAAATCAGCTACCTGCTTCAGGAATGGCAAAAAGGATCTGATGCACGGTACCAAGAGTTATCAGATAAGGTTCACAAAAGAATCGGAGGTGTTTATTTTCCTTCGTATGAATTTGCTACGTTCTTTACCGAAGGTCTTCCATATTCATTGATCCTGCATGACGTTATTCCTTTCTCGTATGTACATCTTCTGTACAAACCTGATTTTTTTATCTTCGATAACCTACTCTTTGAAAAAAAGCAAAATATCAATGCAGCCGTAGTCTTTTCACCCCAAGCATTCAAAGATGAAGAAACCAATTATGTGATTAAAAGTCTGCAAGCACAACATTTATATGTACGGGAGCTTGTAGGTAAATCGGCTTCTGTTTATAACATAGACATGCACGTAAAGGAATTTCCTTATGATTTGCTTCATATCTGCAGTCATGGTGGAGAAGTGAACGGGTATGCAATGGCTGACACTTTTAAGGATCGTGATGGAAATACTCACATGATAGAATATGACGAAGTAGTGAGCTTTGCGCCCAATCCCGATGAAAAACTCATTCCTGTTGCCAGGAAAACAATCTGGCGAAAATTTGATGGATTAGTTTGGGGCAGTAAGGAGTTCAGGGAAGCAGGATATCCACATTATGTATTTGCTGATATGCAAATTGAAATGGAAAAACTGTTTAATGATAAAACGCATAAACAAGTAAGAACGCCAAAAGCAATTGTTCCTGATTCATGCGCTATTAAATGTGCTGACTTCGCCTACCAGGCAATGATACAGGTCGTGGCAGGACACCATACTGCCCCTGTTATTTTCAATAATTCATGTTGGTCAGCGGCGGGTATTGCCGATTCATTTTTAGCAGGGGGAGTCCGGGGCTATATCGGAACCTTGTGGAAAGTAAATAATCAGATTGCTACAGAGGTCGCAGAGACTTTCTATAATCATTTATTTGATGGAACGGTGTTGGATGCATTGCAAAAAGGGTTGGAGAAATGCAGGGGTACAAACAATGAAGGCATATACATTTACTGGGGGCTGCATTTTTCAACAATTCAGAAAGGGCACTCCATAACAGAAAGCCGTGAAAATGTATGCAAGGCACTGCTACGGTCTTTCTATCGTTGGACGGACCATGCAAAAACAGTAGCGAGTGCAAAAATCAGGGATAATGTCAACAGGCTTGCTGACTGGAATATGCGACAACTAAGGCAATATTTCTTTTGGGATTATTTAAAATTAAGAGCAACTTGGAAAGCTAAGCAGGCATCAAAATAGAAAATGTCTTTCTGGAAGTATGGACGGATGCAAATTTGATATTCAAAATATCAATGAGTATGAAATCATTTGTATTTCTTAGAAAGAATAGCTTGAACCCCGACGATCTCTGATTAAACGTTTAATTGAAAAAGCATTGCAATGGATTCACTAGACCTTGGTTCAGTTTTCTTTGAAGCGTTGGAGCATCCAGAATATGCCCGGCCAAATTTCTATATCATAAAACAAAAGCAAAGTATTTGGTCCAAAGGAGTGTACCTAACCACTCTCAATGAAGTGTATCATGCCTGTATCACAAGAATCCAGATACATTTCAATGCCAAAAAAAGAACAGTTACTGAGTTAAAAATAGAAGACATCAAATTACCAATGAAGGAATTCATTGGAGGAGATAATGAAACACTCATCGATAAAGAAACGCTTGACAAACTTCATTTAGCGATACAGGCTGCCGGTTATTGGGACTTAGAAAAAGAAAAGTTTTCTGCTTACCAGATTCTATCTTTTGTTGAATACGCTTTATGGTTCATGCGAAACGAATTTCAGTATATGGCAGGCTTGATAGGAGTAAAGGGGTTTCGTCCCCGGACTAAATCCTATTTTAATTACCTGATTGCCCAGGATGCTCCATTCTTCGATTTTCCCCGTTTCAAGGCGGCTATCCGGGAATTGAATTTGAC
>CAZDHQ010000577.1:0-3632 GCA_964505135.1 uncultured Ferruginibacter sp. | reverse complement strand
CAAACCGGACTCGTTCTCCGGGGAGATGTGAGAGATATGAAACTAATTTTAAACAGTAAAAAAGAAAAAATATTACTGGTAGCGGTGAATAACGGGCCCTTAAAGATCTATCAACTCCATACCACAAAATGATTGCCTGATAACAGCTTCCCATTTTACATGCTATTCGTTCTTTTTTAGAAATGGTATATGTATCCAATATGCAAATCATGCAACCGGTTGTTTAAATGTATATTCTTCCCTACCGTTTTAATTGACTAAATGATGATAGCAGATCATTATTTAATAATACCATCATTCTAAAAGGCCTTCTTTACTATATTACAGCTTATAGCAGTAGCTCCAAAAAACCACTTAATTGTTTAAGCAAATCAACCTATTGTAACAACCGGTTGCAATTAATTTATATAACTAATTGGTTATTAATTAGTAAAAATCTATTACGATTAACCAATGACTTAAGAATATGCTTCGTTGATTTCCGGGAGTCAGTTTGTCAAAAAATTCCTTTGCCATCAAACAAAGAGCCTTTTACTGTATTTTACTATCAACTCAGGTATTTTTTATCGCTAAAAGCGCTGTAAAAGGGAGTTTAAGGAGTTTTTATAAAAATTACCAACCATTTTTTTTTTTTTTTTTTTAAGCTTAAACGGTAAAGTATATCGATAATTAAAATATTTTTATGCAAACGGTTGCATGTAAAAAAAGACTTCTTATATTAGCAGCGAATTTAAAAAATTACTTGTCTGTGAATTTGAAAGTGCCATGGAGCGACTAACGATTAACAAAATGCTTCGATAATCCCAGGAGAAATTTTTACGGTTCAATAATGATTTGCTTTTATCCTAATTGATTGAAAAACCAATCAAAACCTGTCCCATTATGACTTTTATAATGTATTGCGTGGTCATAGATTGCTGGAAGTATTTAATTAAAGGAATACATTAGTTATAAACTAAGAAAACAATGTTTCGAATTCTTCCTGCACAGGAGGAGTTAAAAAATATAAACAAGTTTTTCTAACAAAAACAGCTATTGCCATGGACACCTCCTGATTTGATCCTCTAAACGCAAACGGATGCATTACTTAAACACTTATCAAACTAAAAACTCATGATGAATTCTTTTTCAACTAAAACTAAAAGCTGGCGACAACAGGGTAAAAAACTCAACTGGACGGCCCTGTTCGCAATCACTTTATTCATGCTGATGGCTCCTATAGCTACCTGGGCTCAGCAAAAAACAATTGTGGGAAAAGTAACCGATGAAAACGGTAATCCTCTTTCCGGTGTAAGTATCGTAATTCAAAACTCCAAAAATGGTACCAGTACAGGACTGGATGGTAGTTTTCAAATTGCTGCTGCAGAAGGCCAAACACTCGTATTAAGTTATGTTGGCTACCAGCTTAGCCAGATAGTGGTTGGGCAAAGCAGCACTTATGCTGTTTCCATGAAATCCGCATCACAGGCACTTGACCAGGTGGTGGTGGTTGGTTATGGTACACAAAAAAGAGCATTGGTAACAGGTGCTGTTTCCAGTGTAACCAGCAAAACATTAAACGAACTACCTGCAGTAACCATATCTCAGGCATTGCAGGGTCGTGTAGCTGGTTTGCAGGTTACCAATAATGGTAGCCCGGGTACAGAACCAATTGTACGTATCAGGGGTATCAGCTCTATCAGCTTTGCATCAGATCCATTGTATGTGGTAGATGGTTTCCCTACAGGCAACCTTGCAGCAATTGATGTGAAAGATATTGAATCCGTAGATGTATTGAAAGATGCTTCTGCTGCTGCTATTTATGGATCCAGAGCTACGAATGGCGTGATTATGATTACTACTAAGAAAGGCAGGAGAGATGGTAAATTAAGTGTAACATTAGATTCCTATGTAGGAACCCAGGATGTCACCAAACGACTTTCGCTATTGAATACACAGCAGTTTATGCAATACGCACTTGCTTATCGAGGCAGCCAAATACCCCGCCTTACATCACCTACCATTGACGAGCCGATTTATGAAGGCGCTACTCAAACTTATGGTCAAACCAATACAGATTGGCAGGATGCCTATTTCAAAAAAGGCCCAATGACACAACATAACATCGGTCTTAGCGGCGGTAATGATGTTTCCCGTTTTCACGCATCAGCAGGGTATATGGATCAGCAGGGTACTGCACCAAGTGTTTCTTATCGCCGTTACAATTTCCGTTTAAATTCAGAACACATAGTGAGCAAGGTGTTTACGTTCGGCGAGAATCTTTACATCGCTTCTGCTAACCAGGGTTATGATAACAATGAAACCGGTTCAAGAACTAACCTGGTTAATGTAATCAGGATGATGCCGCATATCCCGGTGTATGATCCAACATCAAATGGTGGTTTCCGTGGTGTGGATGCAACAAAAGATGGCGGTGATCCTACCAATCCGGTAGAAGATGCTGCTTTAAAAAATCCAGGCAACAGAACAACAGCCAAAATTTTAGGAACCGCTTTTCTTAATGTGAATTTCACCAAGTGGCTTTCATTCCGTTCTACTTTTGGTGTTGATTATGCAAATGGTCTTGATTATCGCTTTTCGCCAATCTTCAACGACAATGGTGCAGTAGCAGGGTCAAGTGCTACTTTGGCCACAATAACCAACAACAGGAATGTCTCTACTGTGCTCTTATACACACAAACGTTAACGTTTGACAAAACATTTGGTAATCACCATGTCAACGCCATTGCTGTTTACGAGCAACAAAATCAAAACACCAGACAGGAGAATGCAAGTGGCAACCAGGCTTCTAATACATTACGCACATTGAATAATGCATCTAACATTTCAGCTCAAACTTTAATTGGCGAAAATGCGTTGATTTCTTACCTGGGCCGTATTAACTATGACTTTAATGGTAAATATATCCTTAGTGCTGCAGTTCGTCGGGATGGTTTGTCAGTATGGGCACCAGGTAAAAAATGGGCGACTTTTCCGTCAGGCTCTATTGCCTGGAGAATTGACCAGGAATCTTTCATGAAAGACATGACCAACATCTCTGAAATGAAATTAAGAGCTGGTTACGGTGTTACTGGTCTTAACGGCCTGGTATTGGGTAATACGCCATGGCTGGTTACAGTTGCTGCTAACAGTGCTGCCTATCCTTTTAATAATACCATTCCAAATGGTAACTCTTCTTCTATTCCACGTTTGGGTAACCGTGATTTAGAATGGGAAACTACCAAGCAATTTAATATCGGTTTAGACTTGGGTTTATTCAGAAATAAATTGACTTTGACTGCTGAATATTATCAAAGAAAAACAGATAACCTCATCCTGAATGTGCCATTGCCTCCATCATTTGGTTTTATTACCAGTACTGTTGCCCAAAATGTGGGTGGGATGAAAAACAGTGGATTTGAATTTCAATTAGGTTATACCGAGCGTCAGCATGATTTCAAATGGAATGCCAGTGTGAATATGAGTTTTGTGACCAACCAGGTAACAAGATTGGCAGAAGGTGTTACCAATATCGAAGCCGGCGGCGATGCAGACTTTGGATCATACAACATAACCAACACAGCAGTTGGTCATCCAATTCAATCATTTTATGGATGGCAGGTAGAAGGTATTTTCCAAAGCAATGATGAAGT
>CAZDHQ010000576.1:0-3645 GCA_964505135.1 uncultured Ferruginibacter sp. | reverse complement strand
TATCTTCCAGTTCGCTATTGGCAGCGGTTGCTTTGTTTTCTTCTTTAGGCGCAGTTGTGCCTGCATCTTTGGTTTCATTACCACCACCATTGCACGCTGCAAATAAAGCCAGCGCTACCACGGGAATCATGATCTTTTTCATTTTGTATTTTGGTTTTTTATTTGCCTGCTACTTTATTCGTGCATGGCAAGGATTAATATGTAAAGCTTATTCTAAGCCAAGCACACGCCGATTGAACTGATCATCTGCGCCGGTGCCTGCAAAATCATCAAATGCTCTTTCTGTTACCCGAATGATGTGGTCTTTAATAAACACAGCACCTTCCCTGGCACCATCTTCAGGATGTTTGATACAGCATTCCCATTCCATCACTGCCCATCCTTTGTAATCATATTGCGTTAGTTTGCTAAAGATGGTTTTAAAATCAACCTGTCCATCACCCAAAGAACGATAGCGGCCTGCACGGTTTGCCCAGCTTTGGTAGCCGCCAAAGGTACCTTGTTTTCCCGTTGGATTGAATTCTGAATCTTTAACATGAAAAGCTTTTATTCGTTCATGATAAAAATCGATGTACTGAATATAATCCAGTTGCTGTAAAACAAAATGAGATGGATCGTACAGTAAACAAGCCCGTGGGTGCTGGTTCACGTTATCCAAAAACATTTCGTAGGTGATGCCATCAAACAAGTCTTCTCCCGGATGAATTTCATAACATACATCTACACCGCATTCATCAAAATAATTCAGGATAGGTGTCCATCTTTTACCGAGTTCTTTAAAGCCTTCTTCTACCAAACCTGCTGGACGCTGCGGCCAAGGATGAAAAGTATGCCATAATAAAGAGCCACTAAATGTGGCGTGTGCTGTGATACCTAAGTTTTGTGAAGCCTTAGCCGCATATTTTAATTGCTGCACCGCCCACTCTGTTCTTGCTTTGCTATTTTTCTTTACGCTGTCTGGCGCAAACGCATCAAACAAATCATCATAAGCTGGGTGAACTGCTACTAACTGACCTTGCAGGTGCGTAGACAATTCTGAGATTTCGAGTCCGTAACTTTTTATTTGCGCCTTTAGCTCATCAGCATAAGTTTTGCTTTCTGCTGCTTTTTGTAAATCTATTAAACGGCTTTCCCAAGTAGGAATTTGGATGGCCTTAAAACCCAGGCCTGCAGCCCATTTACAAATGTCTTCCAAATTGTTGAAAGGGGGTTTATCTCCCATGAATTGGGCAAGAAATATTCCAGGACCTTTTATTGTTGTCATGTTTCTCTAAGCTTAGATAGTTATAGATGGGATTACACAGTAAATGGCAACCACTTCTGATCACTGCTGCCACTTTCAACAACGTTATTGATGAAAGCCATGCCTCTAATACCTTCCTGCACACTGGGGAAATCAAGCCATTCTTCTTTTGGCTGTTCGCCATTTAGTTTAGCCCTTACCGTTAGTGCAAAGTTTCTATAGAGATTGGCAAATGCTTCCAGGTAACCTTCAGGATGACCAGCAGGCACTCTTGTATTGTGTGCTGCGAAAGAAGAGTTATATCCACCGCCAGTGCGATAAATTTCAGCTGGTTTGTTTAGCCATTTTACAATCAATGTATTGGCATCTTCCTGCTTCCATTCAATACCGCCTTTTTCGCAGTACACTCTAATCTTAATATTGTTTTCTTCACCCGCTGCTATTTGTGTTGCCATCAAAACTCCGGTAGCGCCATTATCATATTTTAAGAAAGCAGCACCATCATCATCCAGTGCTCTTCCGGGAACCACCACATTCAGGTTAGAACAAAGCTCAGTTACCTGCAAACCTGTTACATATTCAGCCAGGTTAAATGCATGTGTACCAATATCACCCATACATCCTGCTTTACCACTCTTCTTTGGATCAGTACGCCAGCTTGCCTGTGCATTTCCTTCTGTTTCCAGTAGGGTGCTCAGCCATCCCTGTGGATATTCAACATATACTTTTCTCACTTTGCCAAGTGAACCACCTTTGATCAATTGCTTAGCCTGCTTTACCATTGGATAACCAGTGTAGGTATGGCATAACAATAAAGTCAAGCCGGTTTCTTCCACTTTTGCCTGTAAGGCTTTCGCCTGCTCAAGATTAAATGTAATAGGCTTTTCTACTACTACATTAAAGCCTTTTTCAAGCGCCATGATGGCCGGATCAAAGTGAACAAAGTTGGGTGTAACAATACTTACAAAATCAATACGCTTATCGGCAGGCATCGCTGCTTCTTTCTCCAGCATCACTTTGTAATCAGTATAAATTCTGTCTTCATCAAGGAACAATGATCTTCCTGAATCAACTGCTACTTCAGGATTAATACTTAATGTGCCGGCTACTAATTCTACCTGGCCATCCATAAACATAGCAAGACGGTGCACTGCGCCGATGAATGCATCTTTACCGCCACCGATCATTGCCATTCTAAGTTTTCTGTTCATTGTGTTGTGTTTTTGGCGTATTTAATTTTTACATTTCCAGTTTCCAACCTTCCCTGTATTGCCTTCTTACAAATTGATTGGCCTCATCAAAGTTGGTGATCTTCATATTTTTTGCATCCCATACCAGGCGTTTTCTGCCAGGGAAACCCTTGGATGATTTAACATCCCAGGCTCTTAAAGCAAGGTTACCCATCAGGATGGTTTCTGTAAGCGGTCCTGCATAATCAAATGAAGAACTCAGTTTATTTTTACCATAACCAGCAATACAAGCATTTACCCATTGCAGGTAGTGACCTTCAGGAACTCTTGCCAATGTTTTTGGTACGTTTACTTCTTTCATTCTTGAAGTAGGTAACAGCTTTGGATCACTTCCATAAGTGCCACAAACCATTTTACCTTTTGTTCCTTCAATGATTACACCACCGCTTCCATCTTCATCACCCATAATTTCATCAGGCCCCAACTCTGCTGGTCTTTCCGGACGAATACCGCCATCACTCCAGTGTAATTTTACCGGTGGCTTTCCATCTTTGCCAGGGAAATGGACAATGATAGAAGAGGCTGCAGGGCAACTATCAGGATAGTAAGACGCATTCCACATTTTTTCATAAATCGCAGCCACACTGCATTCTACTTCTGAAGGATAGCCAAGACCTACTGTTTTAAAAGCAGGATCAATTAAGTGACATCCCATATCACCTAATGCGCCTGTACCAAAGCTCCAGTATCCACGCCAGTTAAATGGTACATATCCTTCTTTAAAATCTTCAAACGGTGCTGTTCCCAACCATAAATTCCAATCCAGTTCTTTTGGTACCGGTGCGGTATTTTTTGGTTTACCAAAACCTTGTGGCCATACTGGCCTGTTGGTCCATACATGAATAGTATGTGCATCACCAATGATGCCGGCATTGTACCACTCCTGCATTTGTCTTACACCATCACCACTTGAACCCTGGTTGCCCATTTGGGTTACCACTTTATATTTTTCAGCAGCCTGTGTTAATATCCTTGCTTCATAAATGTCATGTGTCAATGGCTTTTGTACATATACATGCTTGCCTAATTGCATGGCTGCTAGTGCTGCTACTGCATGCATGTGATCTGGTGTAGATACAGATACGGCATCAATATTTTTCTTTTCTTTTTCCAGCATCTCCCTGTAGTCTTTATAAAAGGAAGCTTTTGGAA
>CAZDHQ010000575.1:0-3646 GCA_964505135.1 uncultured Ferruginibacter sp. | reverse complement strand
ATCACATTCTTCCCTAAATTAGTGTAAACCAATTCATCCATGTACAATCAGTCATCATACATCATGAAAACCATTTTGCAATGTATAGTATACACATGCTGCACCGCACTTGCCATAGCGCAGCATGCAGATACCATTTTATTAAAAGACTTTAAGCCGGTTTCCATCTATAAGATACCCGTTACAAAAATTGCCAAAGCAAAATATCCCGTAATAGATTTTCATTCACATGATTATCCAAAATCGGATGAAGAAGTGAAGACATGGATCAAAACTATGGATGAACTAAACATCGCCAAAACTATTATACTCACGTATTCTACTGGTGAAAGATTTGATTCTGCGGCGGAACGCTACCTAAAATACAAAGGCCGCTTTGAAGTATGGTGTGGTTTTGATTACACCGGATTTGGCCAGCCTGGCTGGGAAAAACGTGCTATAGCAGAACTGGAGCGTTGCCATAAAAAAGGTGCCACTGGGGTAGGAGAGTTGGGCGATAAAGGCCTTGGTGAATTGTATTCGCTACCAACACCCGGTATAGGCGCACATATTGATAATCCAGCCATGAAACCACTGCTGCAAAAATGTGCTGCCCTGCACATGCCCGTTAGTATACACGTTGCAGAAGACCAATGGATGTATGAAAAGCCGGATGCCAGCAACGATGGCCTCATGAATGCTGCCACCTGGCAGGTAGACATGAACAAACCCGGAATCCTCACCCATGATCAATTAATTGAAACGCTGGAAAATGCAGTAAAACAAAATCCGCAAACCACTTTCATCGCCTGCCACCTGGCTAACACCAATGCAGACTTAAGCATGCTCGGCCGACTGTTTGATCGCTATCCCAATTTATATGCGGATATTGCTGCCCGTTATGGAGAATTTGCTCCCATACCCCGCTATGCAAAAGCATTCTTTGAAAAGTATGCAGACAGATTGGTATACGGAACAGACATGGGTACTGATGAAGGTATGTACAAAGTTACCTTCCGCATTTTAGAAACCGCCGATGAACATTTTTATGAACATCAGCAGTTTGGCTATCATTGGCCACTGTATGGTTTGCATTTAAACGATGCAACACTAAAGAAGATTTACAGTGGCAATAGCAGAAAGATTCTTTCAGTTTACCGCTGATTGCTTGAGCTCAGATTATACCTATGAAACACAATCCCGAAAAGGAATTGTCCGGATCACCACAAATAAAATCCGCCTTTGTTCCCTCCCATTCGTATAGTCCGTGTTTCCAAAAACAATCCGTTCCCAAATCTGTCCAATCAGTGTCCTCCGTGTTCTATCCCTTCGTACTTTTATCACCAAACCAATCCCGACTTACTTATGCATTCCATCCTACCATTCCTCCTCGCTATGATAGCTGCCATTGTGCTGCTTGAAATGTGGGCCGATAAATTAAAAATCGCATACCCTATCCTGTTAGTAGTAGGCGGGCTCATCATCAGCTTTATTCCCGGGCTACCGCAGTTCCGCATTAATCCTGATATGATCTTCTTTATCTTCCTGCCACCGCTGCTCTTTGAAGCAGCCTGGAGTATCTCCTTTAAAGAGATGAAAAAATGGTGGCGCATCATCGGCAGCTTTGCTTTTTTGGTGGTATTCTTCACCGCATTCTCAGTGGCGGTGGTGGCCAATCATTTTATACCCGGCTTCAGCATAGCACTCGGTTTTTTATTAGGCGGCATTGTGTCACCGCCCGATGCTGTAAGCACCGGCGCTATCACCAAATTTGTAAAAATCTCCCGAAGTACTACAGCGATACTGGAAGGAGAAAGCTTGTTAAACGATGCATCTTCTCTTATCATCTTTCGCTTTGCACTGGTAGCCGTGGGCACGGGGCAGTTTGTAATGCATCAGGCAGCGTTCAGTTTTTTATGGATGATCATTGCTGGTGCAGGTATCGGTTTATTGCTTGGCTGGTTCTTTGTAAAAATGCACAAATGGTTACCTACCGACGCTTCTTCAGACATTACCCTCACGCTCATTGAGCCATATTGCATGTACTGGATAGCAGAGCAGGTGCATAGCAGTGGTGTATTAGCCGTGGTAAGCGGTGGGCTCTACATGTCAAGCAAACAATTGTTTTTTCTCAATAGCACCAGCCGCATCAAGGGCTACAGCGTATGGGAGAGTTTTGTATTTGTGCTGAATGGTATTGTGTTCCTTATCATCGGGCTAGGGCTACCCGCCATCACTGAAGGCATCCGTGAACAGGGAATACCCATGACTACCGCTATTGGATACGGCTTATTGGTTACTGCCGTACTCATTCTTGCAAGGGTCATCAGCTCTTATGTTGCACTCATTACCACCATTATCTTCAGGCCACAGGTAGCACCGCACCGCAGCGATAAAAGAAAGCGCTGGTTAATGCCCCTGCTGCTGGGATGGACGGGCATGCGTGGCGTAGTATCGCTTGCTGCTGCACTTGCCATACCGGTTACGCTTGACAACGGCCAGGCTTTTCCGCAGCGCAACCTTATTTTATTCATCACCTTTGTGGTGATTTTGTTAACGCTTTTGCTGCAGGGCCTTACGCTGCCTTATTTTATTAAGAAGAGCCGTTTATTCGACAATATGTTTACCGAAGAAGAAGAACGAACTGCCCGGGATACCATGCATCATGGCATGAAGCAGCATGTGTACCAGTCCTTAAAAGCTAAGTACGATGGACAGTTGGAAACCAACCCTGCTCTGCAGGGCATAATGCAGCAATGGGAAGAGCGGGCCCGTTCAGCAGACTGTAGTTGGATGAACCAGCACACCAGGGATGTATTCATAGAAGTGCTGGAAATACAGCGTCAATACCTCAGCCAGCTTAACAAAGATCCGGCCTTTGACGAAGAACTCATCCGGGAACAGCTTTATCAAATAGATTTAGAAGAAGAGCGGTTGAGAACAGCGTAGGGATTTTTCAATTTTTACTGCTTTTTAAAGCATCTTAAAAGTTTTCTGAATTTTGATACTCGATCCGGATGGAGAATTTAAATTAAAGAACAAACCCAACCGGAAAATTATTTATGACCAAAACAGCGACAGTGTTTTTATAAATGCTGCGTTTGATCAGCCTTGAGGATACATCGAATGAGAATAATTCCTTTAATGAATATCTTCTGATCAGTACGCAGGTTACTGCTCATACCAACTCATTAGTTTATCCATCTTTTTTTCCATACAATTCAACTGCCTAATCCTACGATTCGTCTCCCGGTTAGCATCGGTAGATAACAATTAGCTTTTAATTGTGCTAAATTGTGCCATGTCAGTAGCCAGATTAAATGACAGACTATTCCGTTTTGTAGGCATTCCGTTAATTGCTTTTTTGGGACATATCATTTTCTATAACAGGAATGAAGTGGGTGAAGAGCGGTTTGGTTTTTGGATTATTTATTTATTATCTGTTGCCGAAACTATGCTGCTGTGGGAAGCAAACAGGTTGGTGATTCTTTTCTTCAGGTCAAGGTTTCCGGGGCTTCTTCAAACAAAAAAGCGAATCATTTATATTTTAGTTTCTTGCACCCTGCTCACCATTGCGGTACGCTTGCTTAATGTATTTGTGTATGATAAAACAAAATTGTGGGGTTACCAGTTTCCACTGGAAGCTTACCTGCACAGCGTTTCAGTG
>CAZDHQ010000574.1:0-3659 GCA_964505135.1 uncultured Ferruginibacter sp. | reverse complement strand
AAGGACTTATTCTGTGCATGTAATAAGGATGCGGAATAACAGCAACAAAACAAAAGAAAAAATAATTTACCGTAAAATATCCTCATTGGTTAGGGACCAGTACCTGGTGCAGTTTTATAATTAAAACAATAAGACATTCAACGCATAAGGGAGTATTTTGTTTAAGCATTATTGTATTTAGCCACAAGCATATCATTTATATGGGTGCCTAAACATCTCTTCCATCATGTTGAAAAGTTCAGGGTGCTTAAGTTTTAATAAATCTGGTCTTTCAAAAAAGTACTCTGCTGCTACCGCAAAAAATTCCGTTTTATTGGTTGCGCCATAAGGATTAATGTCTGATTCCTTATCCCTGATTGCTTTAATGTTTTCATGCACCAGGTTAATCCATGGAATGGTATATTGTTTCTGCAGCAAGGCTTCCGGGATTCCATCAGTGCTGCCATCGAGGTCATCAAGCAAATGCACAAACTCATGAATGGCTGTATTGTGTTTGTCTGTTTCGTTCTGAAAACCTTCTCTTAAAGCAGGCTTGGATAAAATCATTTTGTGATTCATAGCGCCATTTCCTACCATACCCATCACGGAACGATCTTTATCTTTCATATTAAACTCCTCGTTGAAATGTTCCGGATATAACAACACATTGGTGAGATTAGGATATTGCCATCCGTTGAAAGAGAAAATGGGAATAATTGCACTGGCACCAATCAATACCTTGTCCAAATCTTCTACTCTTGTATTAATACCTTCGATGGTAATGGTAGAAAGAAAGGAAGCAACACTGGTTTCAAATCGTTTTTTTTCTTCATCATTCAGTCTTCTGTAAAAAGCAACATATTCCTGCAGCAGTTCTTTGAAGTTAGCGGGAAGTTCAATAGGAGCCGCTTTCTTAGGTTTCATTCCCTTCAAAAGAAAAACAACAATTACAATTAAGAGAATAAGAAAAATAAACTGCATCGGTTACCTGAATTGAATGGCTTTAACAGGTTTGATTTTTTTAACCAGCAGGGTGGGGATGATGAGCATTGCAAAACAAATAGCGAGTGTGATTACATCTATCAGCAGTACCTGCCACCAAATTACCTGTGCATGGGCCTGGCTCATATAGTAAGCTTCTTCATCCAGTTTTATAAAGCCATATTTTTCCTGCAGCCAGCAAATGGCTAAGCCTAGAACCGTACCGGCAATAATACCTGTAATTGCTATCAAGGCTGTATTATACAGGAACACTTGCTGCACCATCCAGTCTGTTGCACCCACTGCTTTTAAAACACCTGTCATCTTAGTTCTTTCCAGCACAATGATGATTAAACAGGTGATGAGATTAACTACAGCCACTACCATCATGATGCCAATCAAAATAAATTTAATCCTGTTTTGCAAAGCCAGCCAATCAAAAATATTGGGATTGATTTCTTTAAAGGTCTTGGTATTCCAGCCCGGTGGTGTTTCTTCCTGTATTTTTTCTGCCAATGCATCGGTGAGTGCATAATCTTTTAAGTAAACTTCGTAGCCACCAATCTCGTCGGGCTTCCAGTCATTCATTCTTCTAATCAAATTCAAATCACATAGACCAAACTGTTTATCGTATTCATCAATGGCTGTTTTAAAGATGCCGGCAATTTTTAATTTTCTTGGCCGCTTGGTACCATCCTGTTGTATAAAAAAGGAAAGGAGTGTATCGTTTACTTTTACCTTAAGTTGATTGGCGATGTATTCAGAAACATTGATCTCCTGGCTGTAACTACTGTCTTTAAATGAAATCCAATTGCCTTTTTGCAAAAAAGGATTCAAGCGGGCATAATCAAATGATGAATCAATTCCCTTTAACAAAATACTTTCAATGTCATCGCCATAGGTTAATATCACTGACTTGGTGGCAAAACGTTCTACGCTTTTTACCTCCGGCAATTGCCTGATAAAACTTTCTACTGAATCATCTTTAGTTATCACATAATCTTCGGCTGTACTCACTCTTTGTTCAATATCCTGCTGTACATGTATATGCCCCCAAAAGCTGAATACTTTATTGCTGATCACTTCCTGGAAACCATTTACAAAGCTGAGCCCAACAATCATCACTGCCACGCTTACCGCAGTGGCAATAGTAGCCAGCCGGATAATAAATTTGGAAAAGGTCTTTTCGCCAGTAAACGCCAAACGCTTTGCAATAAAAGCCGGAATATTCAAAAGGAACAATTTTTGTTACCTTTCAAAAATAAATATTTTACTTAGCATATGAACCTTTTTAAGAAGTGCTTACCTCAAACAATTGTTGCCTGCTGTTTTTGTTTGACTTCATTTGCTCATCAAAACCCTGACGTGATTTATGCTTCCAACATACATACAGTGCGTTTTCATATGTATGGCGACCAGGAAACAATGCCAATATATAAGCTGAATAGTGGCGACAGGCTTGAGTTGCACTTTGATGATATGGATACAAGGGTTAAGAATTATTATTACACTTACCAGCTCTGTGATTATAATTGGCAACCTGTTAACCTGAGCACTTTCGATTATGTAAAGGGATTTACTCAAATGCGTATCAGCACTTATCGTTATTCTTCCATTGCGTATACCCGTTATGTTCATTACCAGGCAACGCTTCCGGAACAGAATTCTATTCCATCAAGAAGTGGTAATTACCTGTTAAAAGTTTTTTTGGATGGAGATACATCTAAAACGGTGTTTACAAGAGGCATACTGGTGCTTGATCCCAAGGCAACGATAAGTACCCAAATTGTACAGCCATTTGTGCCACAATTTTACAAAACACACCAGCGCCTGCGTTTTTCCGTAAAGGTGGATGGATTGAATGCATTTGATGCTAACCGGCAGGTAAAAGTATTGGTGCTGCAAAACTATCGTTGGGATAAAGCACAGGGAAATATTCCTCCAACCTTTGTAAGAGGCAGTTCTTTGGAATTTGACAATGAAAATAATTTTGTATTTGCTGGTGGTAAAGAGTGGCGCTGGCTTGATTTGAGGAGTCTGCAGTTGCTGAGTGAAAGAATTGATCATGCGGATAAAAGAAAGACACCTACAGAAATGTTTGTAAAGCCTGACTATGATCTATCATCACAGCGCTATGTTTTTTACCAGGACTTAAATGGGCAATACATGTGCACCACATACGAATCCATCAATCCATATTGGCAGGGCGATTATGCCAATGTGAATTTTACTTTTGTACCGCCTAATCAACAGGAGTATAAAGACAAAGACCTGTACATGATTGGCCAGCTAACCGATTATCAACTGAATGATCAGAGTAAATTAAATTTTGATGTATCCACCGGAACCTATCATCGTTCGCAATTGCTGAAACAAGGATATTACAACTATGGGTACCTGTTAGTAGACAGGAGTGACCCATCAAAAAGCACGGAACTGCTGGGCAATTACTGGGAAGCAGAAAATGTATATACCATCTTAGTATATTATAAATCTTTTACAGATCAGTCAGATCAATTGATTGGTGTGGGCACTGTTGATACAAGAACAGATAAACCCGGTTTCAGTTTCTAGAAAAATATTTTTGCCGGAAGTGTGATTTTTTAAAGGATCAACTATATTTGCGCCCCGGCGAGTCTTATACGACCAGCTCCTGTTGAACTCCCCCAGGACCGGAAGGTAGCAAGGGTAGATGGTTG
>CAZDHQ010000573.1:0-3667 GCA_964505135.1 uncultured Ferruginibacter sp. | reverse complement strand
AAAAATGGAGTATGGGTACAGGATAGTGTGTTGATGGAATTAGGCGTAAGGAGTGGCGATAATATTGTGGCTGTAGATAATAAGCAAATCGAATACTTTGAAGACATTGCTCCTAAAGTTTTATTGGGCAAAAGCATCACCATTAACCGGAATGGTAAAGACAGTGTAATCAATATGCCGGAGAATTATTTAGAACGATTAATTGAAAGTAAGAAGAAGAATGGGCAATTGATGATGCAGCGTATTCCAACCTATGTTGGGGATTTGAGTGATAAGGCTTTGGATACCTTTCCTTCCAAACAGGGAGGTCTGGTTTACATGGATAAAATTCTTTCTGTCGATTCTATACCGGTTCAATATTACGATGAACTTTCAGCGATTCTCAATAATAAGAAAAATGCTTCTGTTAAACTTTCTATCGATCACAACGGATCTGTGATTGAAAAGACACTTACAGTAAACGCAGATGGAAAAATAGGCGTGCCTTTTTTATCGCCTGAACAGTATGATAGCCTTGGGGCTTTTAAAATTGAAACAAAAAAATATGGTTTCTTCGAAGCAATTCCGGCAGGTGTCGGTATGGCCATGGATAAGCTGGCATTTTATGTAAACCAGTTTAAATTGATTTTAAATCCTAAAACGGGCGCATATAAAGGACTTGGAGGTTTTAAGGCAATAGGCTCTATCTTCCCAACACAATGGGGCGAATGGGAATCATTCTGGAGATTAACCGGTTTTCTTTCAATTATACTTGCATTTATGAACCTGCTGCCAATACCTGCGTTGGATGGAGGACATGTAGTGTTTACTTTAGTAGAAATGATTACAGGCAGAAAGCCAAGCGATAAGTTTTTAGAGTATGCTCAAATTGTGGGTATGGTTTTATTGTTGGGATTGATGCTGTTTGCAAACTTCAATGACTGGTTTGGATACGGAAGAGGCCGTTAAATTATTATACAAGTTTTTTCAGCAGCCAATTTGTTTCAGCAGGTTGGCTGATTTTTTATAACCAATTTTATGAAAAGAATTCTACCCATCCTTCTTTTATCACCGGCTTTATTGTTTGCACAGGTAAAGCTGCCTGTGCCAAGAAATGTAAAAGCATTGTATAAAAATGGAACAAGGTCAGAAGATGGCAGACCGGGTAAAAGCTATTGGCAAAATACGGCTGCCTATATCATCCATGTAAATTATAATCCTTTTTCAAGGCTCGTTACAGGCACGGAAGAAATTACTTACACCAACAATAGCCCTACTGAACTGGATGAAATAATTTTCAAGCTCTATCCTAATTTATACAAGAAGGGAAATGTGAGAGATATGGATGTGGATGCAAGAGATTTAACCGATGGCGTCAATATTACTGAGCTCAAGATAAACGGAAACGCTAAGCTGCAGGATGAAATCTTGATCAGGGGGACTAACATGGCGGTAGGAAATGTTTCCATTCCTGCAGGTCAATCAGTAAAACTAAGTGTCGGCTTTAGTTACACACTTAATAAGACCTCTCATATCCGCACCGGTGAAATTGAAGACGGAGCCGCATTCATAGCTTATTTTTTTCCACGCATTGCGGTATACGATGATTTAGATGGATGGAACCGGATGCCGTATGTTGGCTCACAGGAATTTTATAATGACTTCTGCAGCTTTGATGTGTCCATTACAGTGCCTACTAATTACCTTGTCTGGGCTACCGGTGATTTAACCAACTGCGATGAAGTGCTCACCACCAAATACTGCAACAGATTGAGTGATGCTGCCAAAAAAGATGATATTGTTTTTATTGTAAGCGAAGATGATCTAAAGCAGGGAGGCATCACAAAAGGCAATGCAACTAATACCTGGCGTTATAAAGCGGAACATGTTCCTGATTTTGCATTTGCAGTGAGTGATCATTACCTGTGGAACTCAACCAGCGTACAAGTAGATTCCCTAACGGGTAGGCGTACACGAGTGGATGCAGTATTCGCAGGTAAGCATAAAGATTATTTTGAGGTGATTGATTTTGCAAGGAAAACGGTTGACCTGATGAGTAACTATTTTCCAAAGTGGCCTTATCCTTACAACCACGAAACCGTGTTTGATGGTTTAGATCAAATGGAGTATCCTATGATGGTAAATGATAACCCAGTTGAATCAAGAGAGGATGGCATTACTTTAACCAACCATGAAATCTTTCATACCATGTTTCCTTTTTATATGGGCATTAATGAAACAAAATATGGCTGGATGGATGAAGGCTGGGCAACCATAGGAGAATGGTTGCTTTCAAAAAAAGTAGACAGTACAGTAAATGATAACTATGGTATCACAGCCGTTGAAAGAAGTATGGATACCGAAAGTGATTTACCCATTACTTCTTTAACAAGTGATATCAAAGGCATGGCTTTCTTTACCAATTCTTACCCCAAGCCGGCAATGGGATATTTATTTGCAAAAGATATATTGGGCGATAGTTTGTTTTTTAAAGGGCTTCATTTTTATATACGGCAATGGAACGGCAAACATCCGCTGCCACTTGATTTTTTTAATTGCATGAATACCGGTAGTGGTAAAAATTTAAACTGGTTTTGGAAGAAATGGTTTTACCAAAATGGTACCGCTGACCTTGCAATTAGTAAGGTGGAAACTAAAACCAATAACAAGCAAATTGTGATTACTTCAAAAGGTGATAAGCCTGTTCCTATAGATTTAACCATCAGTTTTAGTGATGGAACAGAGCAGACCATTCACAGAAGCGCTGCCGTTTGGGAAAAAGGAAATACATCTGTTTCAATTAATTTTATTTCGCCTAAAAAGATTACTAAAGTTGTATTAGGGGGTGGGTATGTGCCTGACGTAAACAAAGAAGATAATATCTGGCAGGAGAAGTAATTATAATTCAATTCCGATTTTCTTCATCAATATCGAAGCATTTAAACTTGTGCAGATGCCTTCTTTTAAGCGGTAATCAAAATATAGTTCCTGTTTGTTTACCTGCACATCAAAATGATAGTTGAGAATATTATTTGGATATTCTTCCTTTAGTTTGGCCAACTCTACATCATGGGTTGCTATGATGGCTGCAGCATTTTGTTTTATTAATTGTTTTGTCAGTGCAACTGCGCCTGTGTGCCGGTCGTAAGAATTAGTTCCCCTTAAAATTTCATCCAGTAAGATGAACACTTTTTCATTGTTGTTTACCTTGTCAATTACTGTTTTTAGTTTCTTCAATTCAGCATAAAAAGTAGAAGTGCTTTCTTCCAGGTTATCTGCAATACGCATGCTGGTGAGTAACTGTACCGGTGATAGCGTAAAAGCTGTTGCACATACAACAGAGCCCGCCATTGCAAGAATGGTATTGATGCCAATACTACGCAGATAGGTGCTCTTTCCGGCCATATTACTGCCTGTTACAATCATCACCCTTCCTTTATTTTCTATGTTCACTGAATTGTTAACCCGTTTAGCCGAATTGATCAATGGATGGCCGATTTCTTGTCCATCTATGTAAAAATGTTCTTCTTTAAAAACTGGGAAGCTCCATCCGGGATGATTGAAATGCAGTGTGGCAAAACTGCTGATGGCTTCAAATTCTCCCAATGTTTGAAACCAATTGATAATATTGATGGCGTTTTTTCTTTTCCATTTTGTTTTTATCCTGTTTTATCAAGTTCCCGCAATT
>CAZDHQ010000572.1:2583-3671 GCA_964505135.1 uncultured Ferruginibacter sp. | reverse complement strand
AAAAGATGTGCTGGAAGATATATTTGAAGAAGCAGATGAAACAAAATTAAAAGACCACATTTTAAAAATGGCCAACATCATTCAGCAACGTCAATGGCAGGAACAATTTAAAAGCTGCATGATGCCTTCGCAACAATATAACCTGCAGCCAAAGGTAAAGGGAGAACTCTTTTAAACATACATGTATCATCACTGCTGACCCAAAGCTATCATCTAGCGATTGCCTTTGCCTTTTCAGCTATTCCTTCTTCCAATCTTTTAAAGCTATTGATAGTTTTGATATACGCTTGAAGTACAAAAAGGCAGTAAGTGAAGATGATGAAAACAAAAAATTACAGCAATGAAAAAGATAACAAGTTCTCTAATTATACCATGGATAGCCGCCATTCTTTTCAGCGGGTGTGCTACCTCCTATACAACTACACAAACGGGGGTGTCGCCCAGTGTTTCTTATCAAACATTCTATGATGACCTGTCGCCTTACGGTACCTGGATCGATTACCCTGGGTATGGACATGTTTGGCATCCCGGCACCACCGGTGAATTCAGGCCTTATCTTACCAATGGTTTTTGGGACTATTCCACAGCTGGCTGGATGTGGATGAGTAATTACACCTGGGGATGGGCGCCATTCCACTATGGCAGGTGGATGTATGATGATTTGTATGGCTGGCTCTGGATACCGGGTTATGAATGGTCTCCTGCATGGGTTACCTGGGGAATCGTGGATGATTTTTATTCGTGGGCCCCATTGCTGCCCGAGGTAAATGTCGGCGGAGGGTTTGCGATGTGGCGGCCTGCCGGCTTTTATTGGAATGTTTGCAGGCGGGATCGTATTTATGATAAAGACATTTACAATGTGGCGGAAAAAAGAGAAACCATCAATAACTACGTAAACCGGATCAATGTGATCAACAACTTTGGCACCACCAAATTGCATGGCCAGTATTATGCTAAGGGCCCCGACATAAACGAAGTACAAAAATTCACCAACAGGAAAATAGAAACTGCTTCTATAAAGGAAGTGAAAAACAATGCCCTACCAAGGCATGAAGGAAGAGAAATAAAGGTGTATAAGCCTGTGGTTA
>CAZDHQ010000572.1:0-2573 GCA_964505135.1 uncultured Ferruginibacter sp. | reverse complement strand
GTTACCCATCCCCAGCCAAGAGATTTTAAAAGAGTGGAGAATGCGAGTATAAAACCGCTAAGAACTGATGAGGATATCCGCACCGGAAGAGAACAGCAAATGCAAAACATTAACCAGTTACCTGCAAGGCGAGCTCCCGGTGGTGCCTTTGAAAGAGCCACAGGCAAAAGAGGCAGCAGGAATAAATAGATTGACTGAGATAATGAGGAAAGGGTTACAGGCGCTGGTCATGAAGCAGCAAGTTCATGCATCAGCGTTTTTTTATGAGTAAAAGCCAGGACTTGATATCATAACTGCCAACCCTTAAGCGTAAGCCAGGGCATTTGTTTTCACTTCTGATCTTCCTCCTCCGCAGCTAATCATTTCAATATTGTCTCCCTCGTAAATCGCCATGGTGTAGCGGTGTGCACTTTGTTCCTTAATTTGCCGAAATAGCGATCTTAACTGGATGCTATCGCCTTCAATAATATGAACAAATTTGTTTTTGTGAGATAACGCTAAGTTATCTGTTCCAGCCAGTTCTTTTAATTTCTTTTCACTTAAAAAAATACAGGCAATATCATCTGCTGAAGCTGTTGTTACCAGGGATGCATAAATGAGTTGACACATAGGTTTTGGATTTGATCACAATAATCGGCAAATTAGCAGTACCATTTACTAAGGATGTGTTTATAAACGGTTAGAATTTATTCGATTATCAATCCTTCCATATAACGGGCCTATTCATTAACAACAAAGCCATGAAAAATTTATTAGCGTATTTACTACCATTCACACTACTGGTTAGCTGCAGTGCTAAGCTAACAACAGAAAAGCAAAACCAGCTTAAACAGCAATTAAGTGAACTGGTGGCCGTAGATCAAATTGCTGCCAATATGCCTGCAGGCAAATACAAAGAATACACAAAGGAACAATGGCAGGCATTTAAAGACAGTGTGTTTACTGCGGATAAAAATGCAGCAGAAGCCATCTTTAATCGTTACGGTTTCCCCGGCATTAATATGGTAGGCAAAGAAGGATCACAACATTTTTGGTTATTAGTGCAGCACTGTGATCAATATCCTGCGTTTCAAAAGAAGATATTAAAAGCTATGGACAAAGAAGTAAAAAAACAAAATGCCAATGCCAATAACTACGCTTATCTTTTTGACCGGGTGCAGGTAAATGCAGGACAAAAACAGCGCTTTGGAACGCAGGTAACTTATGAAGTAGCTACAACGGGAAGGGCTATCCCAAAAATCGGTTTACAGGATTCCGCCCATGTAGACCAACTAAGAAAACAGTACGATCTTGAACCATTAAAAGACTACCTGAATATGATGACTACCATGCATTATGAAATGAACAAAGCGATCTATCAACAAAAAGGCATTATGGAACCACAGTTGTACAAGTGAAGCAAATGATAACAAATCGCCTTAACAGCCGATTATTTGGGGTAACATCATACATGCTGCATGTATTCTTTAAGATCTTTAGCAGTAAAATAATATACATCACAACAGCATTAAAAAAGAAAGTGCCACAGGAACCACCCTGCAGCACTTCTTACCCGCTACACATGGGGTATCTGCGCTACCCCGCATTCGCCTCACCTGAAAAGGCGTCACCTAAACTGCTTAAATGATGACTACCCTATTCAATTTTCTTTTATCTCATCATTGGCAACAGCAATCACCTGCTCGCCTTCTTTTAAATCGCCAAATACTTCTATCTTATCTGCCGTAGCATTACCCGTGCTTACATCTACCCGGGTAATCTTTTCGTTGACCATCTTTAGCACATATTTTCCTTCAGTTGAAATCACCACTGCAGATTTGGGCACATACAGTGCAGCCACATTTCCTTTAGAATAAATAACCACATCCGCAAACATGCCCGGCGTAAGTACAGCATCTGCATTGGGAACATCTATTTCCATTCTTTCGCTGCGATACTGTGCATTGATGTTCATTGCAGAACGATTGATAAAACCGGTGAGCTTTTTTCCCTGCAGTGCACTCACATAAAATGATACGGTGTCTTTGTTTTTAAGATTGGCGGCCAATGCTTCCGGCACATCCACCTGCAAACGCAGTTTATCTATCTGTTTTAATTCAAGCATTGGTTTGTCTTTGCCGGAGGCACTTACTAACAGTCCCGGGTGTACGTTTCTTTCTGTAATGATTCCCTGGAAAGGTGCATGCACATTTAAATAATCCAGCATGGTTTGCTGCATTTGCCAGTTAGCCTTTTCTGAATTGCAGAGCACACTGTCTGCCTCCATCTTTGCTTTTACTGTAGAGAGATCAAGCGGAGAAATAGCGCCGGGTGTTTTAGCCGCTTCCAGTAAACGTTTGTAGCGTTCTTCGTCTATTGACAGATCAACTTTTGCACGGGCATATCTCTCCTTTGCCTGCAGTGATGCCTGCACCAGTTCGGGCGCTTCCAATGTCATTAGCAAAGTGCCTGTATTTACCTTTGTGCCAATATCAACCAGCACCGATTTTACATAGCCATTTACTTTTGGAAAAATGCTCACTTCCTGGAAAGCAGCCAACTGGCCTGGCAGTTTAATGGTGTTTGCTACACCA
>CAZDHQ010000571.1:0-3680 GCA_964505135.1 uncultured Ferruginibacter sp. | reverse complement strand
AAACGATAGTTTGATGGCGAGAGACATGAAATTAAAAAGTAATGCGCCCTAGCGCTTAACTTTTGCTTTCTGACTCTCGGCATGCCCAATGCGGATCACAGCGTAATCTGCTCGGGACCTCGATAAGATCTATCCCGCGCAATAGCGCGGGATTTTTTTTAGACCAGAGCGTCAAAAGCATGCTTTTGAAAGCGAATGGACTAAAAAAGAAACAAATCGCCTTAGCGATTTGATGATCTGTGACTCAGGGAATGCCCGAAGGATCAACGGATTAATCCGTTCAAAGTAAATGAGGGCAAGTATAGAAAATCCACAACAACATGATGCCTCCCAATCTGATCGGAAAACCCGAGTATGGACTTTTTACTTCAAAGTTCATTCATGATCCAATTAATGTTTTCAGGAGTGATTTGGATATGCCCCTGATTTTTGACAGGCGCGTAGATAATGTCAAAAAATGTGAGCTTGTGGTCTGGTTTTTCAACATACCTTCCATCCGGACCGAAGTCAGGAAAAATCAAGTTATTCGCAGTAATCTTTTCAAAGTCCTTTATCCCCAGTGCACTTAAGGTGGGAATAAAACAATGCTTAGCATATGCAGTTAAAGCTCCTTCGTGAGGAGTGCAATGAAGCTTTTTCAATTCTGTAAATGCGTCTCTAAAGCTCCAACGATAAGAGCCAGGCACATTATCTAAACTCAAAAAACCGGTCATCTCTTTTTCAAGAATATGCAATGGCTTTCTTAGCTTGTCTCCCCGGTCCCAGGAAAAGAGATTGATGCTTGAGATTACAACTGTGTTGCCGTGGTTTGGGAATGCGCGAAGGTCCACATCAAGATAACCGTCGGTATTCATTGCTAATTTTCCGGGTATAAGTTTTTCGTAGCCCTTATTTTCGTACCCTGTGGAGTCGAAATTATCCTGAATACTATCTCTGTAACGGCTCCCGTTCGCAACCGCAATTTTGATACAGGATGGCCAGGCAGTCATGAATGGATCATTCATCAAACATTTACGCTCATAACTTTCATATGGCTTTTTCCCTTTTGTGCCGCTCACATGATAACGCACCAATTGCCGTGCGGAAGGACAGTTGATTTTCTCATACGGATCTTTAGAGAGCTTTCGCATCTGGTATGTAAAGTGTTGAAGTCCCAATGGTATATTCGCACCTAACTGGGGCGAATCGAAAGATATAAATTTATTGATCCACTTTATCTTGCCTTCGCTTTCAAGCATATTTAGTGCGTATCTGGTAACTAGCCCTCCCATGCTGGCTCCGCAAATTGTTATTTTTCTTTCCTTATCCGGACCCTCCAAACGGGCATAAATTTTCTCAATTGCCGATTTAAGAGCCATAGCATTGTTCTCGATATAGTTCTCTCCCGAATAATAATCAACAAAAATGATGTCATATTCCTTCTCCAACAGCCTGTTCATGAAATCAGGAAAATACTGCACTGCGGATGCATCAGGTGGTGAAATCACCCATCCTTCTGCATCTACACCGGTGGAAATAGTTGCCCAATTGATGGTTCTGTAGCCAGCTTTTTCATTTGGTTTTCCTCCAAATTCTTTCAGGTAGTTTGAGTACGTATCATTTGTTATTGGATGCTTCATAAACCTTAATCCGTTTTTATCTCTCTGTTCAAAGTATTCTTTTGCGAAGTAATACTGATCAAAAAATATCTTTGTGTCAAAAGAAATTCCGTCCACGATCACAAATGGCTTACGCAATTTACGGTCTCCATTACCCACACAAGAATACTTTACAAACAAATTAACACCTGCCTTTTTTTGGTATTTTTTCTTGTTGAACTTATACTGCGCCATTTTGGGCGACGTTTCTCCCTGAACATCTATCATTTCATCTGGTGCAGTAAAATATTGAAACTTAAATGGGTGCCTGCAATCCGCCTTTTGTGTATCTGCATTGTGACTATAACCAAAAGGCAATGACTGGCTGTCTCGGACTTTAAATGGGAAACTGGTCAAATACCTTTTGCCGCTTTTCGTAATTGCATAAAGCGTGATAAGATCTATCTTAGTACTTACAGCTCTTTTAAATTTTCTTCCAGGTTTGATAATATATTTTGTAGTATCATCGCCTAGCTCCAAATAGTACTTGACAACAGGGTCATCTGCCTCGATGTAGCATAGCTTTTTTGGAAGTTTCAACTTCACAATCTCGCCAGGAGCATAAGCGATCGATGGAGTCGCTTTTAGAAAAACTCCAGCCGTATCCTTACCGCTTGCGTTAACATAGTGATATTTCAAATAAATAATTGACAATTTTACATTCTTAGGATTGTTGTTATCCATGATAGACCTTTCGAACCTGGGAATAAATCTTTTCATAGAACGCAGATTGGTCAGTTCACTGGTAGTCGTCAAAAAATAGTGAGTCTGAGTCTGGACCCCATTGATATCTTGCATAAACGAGAGTCTCGTTCCATCATACTTCTGTAGAAAAATAGGATCTGCCAGCGGATTATCGTTCATATTGATAGTGGCAAATCCAGAAGAATCTCTCATTGTCTTTATTCGTTCAGATTTTATAAATTCAAGTAAATCAGGCTCTTCTTTCAAAGTATCGCTGCTAACAAACAAGACGTCAGAGCTTTCATTCAAAGTATCGCTTTTAAACTGGGCTTTGGACACACTGATTGTACAAATTACTACCAGCAGCAATAAAGTACCTTTATTTATTACTCTCATTATTTCTACGTATTATGTATGTTGATTGTCCAAATACACGTAAACGTACGCACTTTTTTCATCCAAAAAAAGGGCGGTAAACCACCCATTTCATCGTTTCATAGTTAGCAAAAATTAGAGCATTTTACAATTATTTGTTTCTTACAGCTGCAAATGCGGAGTGATGAAGCTAATCCTACTGATTGACTCAGGCACATATTGTAAATCACCAACGAAATGTGCTTAGCCTCGACGTCTTCCAGCTCGGTTCTTACTTTATGCATCATATATGCGCCTGCTGCCTGCACGAAGGACTGCAATAGTGCTTGTCCTTGCGCTGGGCTTCAAACTCCGTTTCACAATATGGGCAAATGCGTTTCATGTTATTGATCCCTCCAGTCTTCGGCTTCTTCTTCGAAGCGGTAATGCTTGTAATCGTTCAGGATACTGTCAATGTTATCCAATGCTTTATTGTAGTAATTCAATCCATCAGGAAAGGTGATGATGATCTGAATGGTGTTTTTACTTTCATTCAACCCGGTAATCATGCTTTCCATTTCTGTTTCTATTATGATCTTTGTAATGTCGATCATGATATCAAGTGGAACGTTGATTTCTTTTCTTTTGATGCTTCTGTTCTTTTCCATGATGCTTATCTTAAAGTAGTGATGCTTCTTTTGCCTGTTGATCGATCAAATGATCGGTTAGAATTGCGTTTTATTAAACCATCACTCTCCAAACCATCAAGCTTTTCTTTTTCTTCACGTTCTTTACGTTCGTGTTTCAGTTCTTTTACTTCTTCACGCAACTCTTCGATCTCATCATTCAGTTTTTTGAATGCATCCTGAAGAGGTTTCACCCACAGAATATAATTTCCTCCCATGCTTGCGAGTCCCGTCAACACAGGCAACAACCATGATGGGATTCCTTGATCTTTCTCTTCTGTTTTCTTTGTTTCTTCTGCCATTGAATTATGTTTTCTTG
>CAZDHQ010000570.1:0-3686 GCA_964505135.1 uncultured Ferruginibacter sp. | reverse complement strand
CAAACTTTTTGTAATATGGGTTATCTAATCTAACATAGGATTTAGCGGTGTCTATCAAATTGCACCAATTTCTTCCTCTAGCTGCGTCTCCAAAACCCGAAACAGAATTAACTAAATTTGGCCCTATAGATGCTAACATCCCAACCACATCTTTGAAGCTGGCTTTGTCGCCTGGTTCAGAATAAGGATATGCTTTGCTGGGTAAATTCAACCTTAAGTATTGTATAGCGGTTGTTGCCAACGGGCTATTTGAATTGAGTTGCTTTAACTTTATCCAAATTGTTTTATTACTGGTGCCTGAGCGAATATTATAGTCTTCAATCTCAGCAAAACAAGGAATTTGTTCGTATCCTGTTCCCCATTTGCCAGCGTCCTTATTATCGGGCATCTTCACTAACAACTTGAAGTATAACTTTGATACACCATCAAAATATCGCTCTGCTAGATCTTTTTTATTTTTAACTGCATCAGTAAGCTTCACAAAAACATATAGATAATCGCTGCCGGACTTATTTGGAGAGTAAAGGGATGCTGATAAAGCACCAGTTGAATCGGATGCCAAGCCAGCAATTGAAAACATGTTCATCGCTCGCTTGTTTTGAACATATGCGTAATCATCAGACTCATACGTAACCTTCATTAAACCACCAGAAGGAAGTTTAATTTCTTTTAGAGACCAGCTCTCAGCATTAAGAGCAGCCTTTGAACTGTCCCAATTATAATTTGTTTTTTGAAGTGAATATGGATACTCTGCATTTGTAAGAGAAGTTCCTGCACTTGCTGGATTGTCTGCAGGTTTTTTATAATTGCCCCACCTGTCTGCTGACTGACTATTATAATCCGGATTATTGCTGCTATAGTTAAAGATATAAGGGTTTTTTTGTCCCTTATAGTTTTTGTTATACGAAAACCAAATCTTTCTGAGGGTAAGTTTACCTACGCTGTTAGACGAAGGAACACCTGCGCATAATTCATAGGTATATTCAAAATGAACAGACTTAATAGGCTTTGCATCAACTCCATTCTTTAAAAAGTCTGCTTTAGTATAAAGGTTAATCTGTTTTAAACGATATTGATTTTTTGCATTTGACCTTCCTCCATTCTCATCTGTAACGCCATAAGAATCTTTACGTAACGTGTCTGTTTCCAGTACAAAGGTCGCAATCATTGATTTTGATTCAACTGAGTTCAAATACCATAGCTCTTTTTTTCCAAACGAATAACTTCCACGATCATCCCTTGAATAAGTCTTCAAACCCTCATTATACATTGCCTTTGATGCATCGACTGGCATCCTCCATAAGTAAGGGTTACTGCCGCCATATACTTGTGAATAATTAAACTTTACTGCTGTACCATTGTCATCTTCAGTGATACCGTCTCCTGTGATATCAACATAATCAGATGATAGAATCCCAGTAAGTAAAAAGGACGTAGCATATGCGGGTATTAGTTCAGCGCTGTAGTAATGCTCTTTACCTTTTGAATTTTGAAATGAATTATCAACTCCTGCGGTGTAGCTAACCAAACCAGTGCTAAGATCTCCATCTGTTTTATCAACCGAAAAAGAAACATCTTTTTGCAATAAATTATAAGCTGGCAAACCATATACGTATCGTTTCCCATCGGTATTAAGCACAGAAATTTCCGATATATGGTGTGGCTTGCGAATACTGTCTACTCTTGAAATTATTTTGTAGTTTGTATTACACCGAGTTGATGGAAAAGTGTTAATATAATATGACTTTATAACGGTATCTAATCCTATACTCTTTCTCGCTGTTTCTTCACCAGTCAAATAGCTTATAACTTGGGTACGCTTATCTCTTTGTGTGCGATAAGTGTTATTAGCCAGGGCAAGCGTTTGAAAAGGTCTCGCATTTTTAAAAACAGTGAAGTTTTTAGTTGCTGATATTACCGGTTGATTCTGCCCGGGGCTCAATTGGACTCTTACGAGATTATCATCACCGATTTTATTAAAGAATGCCTGGTCAACTGTTGTTTTTTCTCCAGGGTTTTTAAAATATACACTTTCGTACAATGAATCACTCTTTTTGAAACCAAGATAACGCGCCATCACGTTATCATTCAACCAAGGGTTGTTTTGTGTTCCTGCCCAAACTGCATTAAGATCTACTCCACCATGAAAAGAATGGCCAAATCCAAGGTCTACACTTATCCTTTTTGAATTGCTTTTGGTAGCCATTGTGTGATCATAAATCATTCCGACATCCCCCCGATAGGGTCTAAACATTCCTCCTATCCCCTCACCGGTGATGGAATAAATATCATAGGTGTATGATGGGATTCCAACATTGGGTGTAGTTTTTCTGAATGCCACATCCTTTTCCCGATTAAAATCAAGTAGTACTTTTTTTTGACCATCAGACTCCTGATAATACAAGTACCCATAGGCTGGCAATGAATCCGTCCTGTCTTCCTCTGCAATGTATTGCTTTGAAAAATTTCCGGAAACAAAGAAGTTAGGGTGAAGGGCCCAAGCAACACCTCCAATTTTCACTGTGTATGTTGCTTGTGAAGAGGTAAATGGGATACTAATGCTGGGAGTGTATGAAGGAGCAGCGAATGAGATATTTACCATATCTGTCGAGTTAAAAGACAACCTTGGTTGCCCCTTGCTGTCATTTGCCTGTTGTCTTATTTGCATTGTCATCTGAACAGCCTGAAGACCAATTCTCGAATTAAAATTGGTCCCTATTCCTACGTCACCCTTTGTTCTACTATCCTGTTTACCGATTTGATAGGAAAAACTTGGAGAGACATCTAGCCCTGATTGAGAATTATTCGTAAGACCAATGCCGCCACTTAAATTTCCTTTTGAACCCTTACCAGAGTTAATACCTGCATTTATACCGAACTCGGTACCCCAGCCGTTATACGTGTTATGGAATACACCCACCGACCCTGATAATGTGCCGGGTTTTGATTTTCCAGTTTGCTCCGAAGTTTTCGTTTTCCCAAAAAGTTCAACATTCGCCCCTAAAGTAACTCCCACAGTTTTATTGTCCTGCATAGACAGCGTTTTTGTGATCTTATCGGTTCCGTTAAAATCATCAGGCAAGCCTCTCATATTGCGGTTAATTGTGCCTGGATTAATATTCCAGCCAAGACCAACCCAACTTGCTTCCTGATCCATTGTAATACCACTATTGTAATGGATGTTTATCGGGTAACCTCCTACATCAAGCAATGGGATATTGTATGAAAAGTCTCCCGTAAAAAGATCAACCATGTTAGCATTGGAGACTGATTGAAAACTCTGCATTTCGGGTTGGGTGGGTCCAGGACCTAAAATATTTTTTACCTTGTCTCTGACTTTTCCAGAGATGGATTTCAAACTGAGGTTTCCTGACCTGATAACATTATTGTCATCGTTCACAAATGGCAACTTTGCATCGTTAAAAACAGTTAAGGGCTTTTTTGCCTTATCATTTACCGTTGCAAACCTACCTTGATAAAAAGGAGCCCGGTAGGTATTTGCGAAAACAGGAGATACAAGATCGGCATAGGCCACAAAAAATAATATCCAGGCTATCTGTTTGTTATAACTTACTATACAGTTAAGAATCATGTTCTTTGTTTTATTAGGATTATCAGTTTGATTTCTTCCGGTATTCAAATTTTAAATACCACTTTTCTTTTTTTGAATTTAAGAATTCAAGCAG
>CAZDHQ010000569.1:0-3710 GCA_964505135.1 uncultured Ferruginibacter sp. | reverse complement strand
TCCCCTATTTACGGCGATTGTTTGCTGCTGTTGGATGCTGTACAATTTTAAGTGCATACAGTTTTGCAGAACTACGTTAAAAGCAGAAGACAGTACTTATATCTATATTTTAAAAGCATTACCACCTGGCAAACAATTTGGGCTATACTTTACTGTTAGCTTACTGCAATATTTTCCGGTACTACTGTATTCAGTATTTGCCACTACTGTGGCGATCTCGAAAGCAATGTATAAATCCGCTTGCTTAATAAACCTGTTTCAGTTGTTAATGATACTGATTGGAGCTTATTCCATTTTCAACAGCATCAATAGAAACAATATCTATTCTTCATTAGAAAAAACATTGTCAGTAATAGGTTCATTCTTTAGTATACGCCTAGGCTATTTTGCTTACCTGTTGGGCTATTTATTTAATGAAAAGAAAACTGCCTTTGCAGTAGTTAAGATTTTTTCATTGCTGTTACTCTCCGTTTCTTTTATCAGGAATGGCGATGATTTTGATACAGATCTTTTTGAAATCTTTTTCCAGGTGGTACTTACAGCACATGCAGCGCTGGTATTTTACCTGGTGGAGTTTTCAGAACTACGTTTGTCTTTTAGCCGCAACCTGCCAATACCATTGATTAAAACAGCAGGGTTTTATTTACTTACCTATCTAATTTTATTACTGCCAGAGCTGGCATTTATGCTGGTGAACAATCACGAGCACCTTACATTAAGTCATATTATCTTCCAGTATGGTTCAGCAGCAACAATGCTGTTTTTATATACCGGTATTTTATATGGTTGCGGTTTGCATATGGATAGCTATATGCTCTTTGTGTTTATCAGCTTTATCATGAATTTCTTTCTCCAAAAAACAGGGCAATATATTTTAGTGCTGCTCTTTACGCTGGCAATTGCAGGCATTATTTTCAAAAGCCATTATTATAGTTTTGAAAAATCAGTGAAAGAAGAAAATTAAGCAGCTTTATTGATCAATTGAATAAAGAGTTCAGCACCGCTTCTCGGTGTGATAGAATTATAACAGGGCTCCATTTTTGCAATCTCGAAAAAGGGTTCAAACAATTGACGATACTCTGCTTCACTACCTCCAAATGGCGGACCTCCTTCAAACTGTCGATTGAATAAAACCCCGGCTAACTTCCCTCCAGGTTTTAGCAATTGGTGCATGTGTGCCGCGTATTCTTTTCTGAGTGAAGGATCAAGCGCACAGAAAAAAGTTTGTTCCACAATCAAATCATATTGTCCTTCATGCTGGAAAAAATCAGCACAAATAACTTTCACTTCATTATTCAGCTGTGCATGAAACTCTTTTCGAAGTTTATTGCAAAGAATACCCGAGATATCAATCAACGTGATATTGGTAAACCCTAAGTGTAATAAATAAGCAGCTTCATAACTGTTGCCGCAACCGGGAATCAATATGGCAATATCCTTATCCGTTAGCTGATCAAAATATTCCTTCAATGGAGTGCTTACGCCATTTAAGTCCCAGCCAGTATCGTTGTTATCGTACCGCTGGTTCCAGAAATGTTCATCTAATATTGTCACGACTGTGTTTTTTATCGCTGATTACATTTTCTACCGTCCACTCTAATCTTTTTTCAAAAGGTTGCTGGCGAACATTGCAATCATCTTTTTTACAAATAGGACAGCTAAAATCCAAACAGGCGTCCGTATGCACAAATAATTCTATTGATTCCCCGAACTCTTCTTTCACCAACGAAATTAAATAATCAATTTCTTCATGCGCTTCTACTAAATTAAAATACCAGGGCAGTGTAAGATGGCAATCTACATGCAGCTTGGCACCATATTGAATGATTCTAAGATTATGCAAATCTACCCAGTTATCTCTTCGCTTTGCATTCAGCATGGCTACCATCTTTTTTATGAGTTCTTCATCCGCCTCATCCATAATACCTGCTACGGATGATCGAACAATTTTATAACCGGTGAAAATGATGATGAAGGCAAACAATATTGCTACAGCACCATCTATCCAGGCTTGTTTGGTAAAGTACAACAATATCAAACCCACAATAATACCGGCTGTAGAATAGGTATCTGTTTGCAAATGTTTACCACTTGATATCAGCGCCAGCGAATTATTCTTCTTTCCTGTTTTCACACATATTAGACCAGCGATGTAATTCACCACAGCCGTAATTGCTACCAATAAAATACCATAGTCCAGTTTTTTTATTTCATGCGGATGAATAAAATTGTCAATCGATTCATAAATGATTACAAAACCAGCTACAGTTATCAGCGTACCTTCCACCGCAGCAGATAAAAACTCTGCCTTCCCATGCCCATAAGGATGTTCCTTATCTTTTGGCTTAGCACTCACATACAGGCTATACACACCCAGTAAGCCAGCAATCACATTCACCGTACTTTCCAGCGCATCTGTTAAAATAGCCACCGAACTGGTAAGATACCATGCAATCACCTTTACTATGAACAGCAGAATGCCGATGAACGTTACAATCTTTTGAAGTCGGAGATTTTGTTTGGCTGTTTGCAATACAAAAAATTTAAGGGGGCAAAGATAAGAAAGCCCTTCATTGCAGAACAGAATGAATATACACACAATGATGACTATATATGCAATCAAAATTGAATTGTAAAAAAGACTTTGTACCTTAGGAAACAAACTGCATGCAAAGAAGCGCTAATTGACCAATTATACACTAACACCTGCATACAACGATGGCTTGACTCCTACCTTTTGAATACGCCCGTCTTTAACAAAAACAATTGAACTTATTGCTGGAAAAACCTTCAGCATTAATTTGATGTAACCAGGTAATACCTTAAGCAATCACCTTTTGTATCCTTGACGAATACTAATAAAACCATCATCTTTTATACAACCATATGCAGGCAAAATCAATTAAAGGAACAACCACCGAAGCAATCCAGGCAGCGCTGCTGCAAAGTATAGATGCGGAATTCAAACCAACCCTTGCTGTTGTTTTTTTATCCATTAGTCAAAACAGGAAAGCAATAACAGAATTGCTGGACCAGGCAGGGATACAGGTTTTTGGCGTTACATCCAATGGTGAGTTTACTGACGAAACACCGCAAAGCAAGTCAACTGCTATATTGCTGATGGACATGAAGCCTTCCAATTTTCAACTACTGCATGCCAGTTACGAAACCAATAATTATAAAGAAGTAGCCACTTCAATAGCCAGGCAAGCGCTGCAAAACTTTGTTAACCCATCCTTTTTAATTGCGTGCAGCCATTCCAACACAGATGCAGAGGATATACTAAGAGGATTTGAAGAAATAGCAGGCAAGCAGGTAGATGTATATGGCGGCATGGCTGGCGATGATATTACTTTTACGGAGCAGTTTGTCTTTACAAACAATTGGGAAAGCAATAAAGGATTAGTCGTACTGGCACTGGATGCTAACAACATTAACATTAAGGGGAAAGCCACCTGTGGATGGAGGGCAGTAGGCACTTTAAAAACAGTAACCAAAAGCGAAGGCAATCATGTTTACACTGTAGACGATGTACCAGTGCTTGACCTTACGGCCAGGTATGGTGGTATTGAAAATGTATCTCCCGATAATTCTCAACTGCTTCTTGAAATAGCTGCTAATCTTCCCCTGCAACTACAGCGGGAAAATGGTGATCCTGTCATGCGGCCGGGCCTGGTAGTTGACTGGAGCGACCGTTCCTTTTATTGCAG
>CAZDHQ010000568.1:0-3715 GCA_964505135.1 uncultured Ferruginibacter sp. | reverse complement strand
ACAATCTCCTGAAGTGTACCCGATAAAATTTTACATGAGGAAAAAGGCAAGGAGAAACAGCTTTACTTACTTAGTTAAATAACTATAAACTCCTAAAACGATTGATAACCCCTGCAAATGCGGGGGTTATTTTTTTGGCCTTTATCAATAAATACCCTTTTTAGGGTATTGCTGGTAATATAGCAGCAATATACCTTTGTCTAGGTTTTTCATAGGATATTGGATTTTAAAGCGGGCCTGGATCTTCATCCTGGGCCCTTTTTTATTTTAAGAAAGCAATTGTTTTTCCTACCAATAATTCCATCGCTTCAGGCAGAAAAGTCATTATCCATGGATGTTGCCTGTCAAACACATGGTTTGTTTCTAGTTCAAACAATGCTGCAGCAGGATTAGCATCTTTCAGTTCATAAGCCGCTTCTATTGGCACAGATAAATCAAGTGAACCATGGCAGATTAAAACTGGAATGGTTAAACTGCACATTGCTTTTTTGATGTCCAGCCTTTCTTTGTTATTCTCGTAATCTTCATATAGCTGATAGTTCATGGGCATTTGCTGGTTGGTCCTTGTATTGGTATAGTATTGCACACCCACATCCTGCCACATCTCAATTCTATGTGCAGGCCAGTTGCTCCAGGGTGTTTTACATTCAGCCACGGCTGCCCAGGTTACCAGTTTTTTTATTCTTGTATCTTCCGCAGCAAACAGTGTAGCAATACCACCACCCAGGCTATGCCCAATAAGATAAATATTGTCTTCATCAATAAAGGCCCGGTGGGGATTCTTTGCATCGCAAATCCAATCAATAACTAACGCAAGATCTGATAATTGTTTGCTGTAATTGTTCTCTGCAAATGCATGCAGGTCAGTAAACTCAGTTGGGTTATCCGGCGTGGTGCCGTTATGGGAAAAATTAAATTTTATAAAAGTGAAACCATGGTCAGCAAAAATTTTTGCTACCAAATCAAAGTTACCCCAGTCTTTAAATCCGTTAAATCCATGAGCATAAATAACCACGGGCTTGGTAATCTCATCACTGTTGTAAAAGATATCTAGCCCCATAGGTTTACCATTGGCACCAGCAATCACTATGTCTTTAACTATTTCCATTTTTGTAAATATACGATAGCATAAAATTTTACCGAAGTGTAGAAATCATGCTAAGCGATTCAGTTATATTGCAAAACCTATCCACTAAATAATATGTCAGTAAAAAATATCATTTTCGATTTGGGCGGTGTATTGCTCAACATCGACTTCAACAGAACCTACGATGCTTTTAAAGACCTGGGTGTATCAGATTTAAAATCCCAGTTTAACCTGTATGCTGCTGACAAACTCTTTGAAGCATTGGAAATAGGCGCTGTGAGTGAGGATGATTTTTGTACTGCTTTGCTCAAAAAATGCAAGCCCGGTACCAGTTTTGAACAAATACGAAATGCATGGAATGCCATCCTGGTCGATTTCAGGCTCGAAAGCCTGGATTTTCTTTCTAGCCTAAGTGACAAATACAATTTATACCTGCTTAGTAATACCAATAGTATTCATCTTACCGCTTTTCATCAAATATTTACAAAACAAACGGGCAAAGAAAATTTTGATGCTTACTTTAAGGAAGCCTACTACTCTCACCTGATTAAAAAAAGAAAACCGTTTCCGGCTACTTACCAGCATGTGATTGACCTTGCAGGAATTAAATCAGCAGAAACACTTTTTATTGATGATTCAAAATTGAATATTGATGGAGCAAAAGAGGCTGGGCTTAACACCTACCTGCTTGGCAAAGACGAAAGAATTGAAGGAATAGGGCTATAAATGGCAATTATTTCACTTCTTCAAACTCAATGTAGTCGTCGTCTTTATTGGTTTTAGAATTAGTTTTTGAAGCCTGCTGAAATTGAGTTTGCTGCTGGGCTTGTTGCTGGCGCATGGTTTCCTGCATCCGGCTGTTCATCTCATTAAATTGTTTTTTAACCTGCTTGGTAGTTTTGGTAACAGGAATGATGAAATCGAAAATGAGTTTGTAAAGCATGTATAATGCAAACAGCTCAAATACTAAACGGAAAAGATTCATAACACAAATGTATTAATCTCTTCATACTATGGCTTGTTAATCTTTAAAGATTTACATAAATGGAGGGTTTGCGCTAAATGAGTGTTTGGATGTTAGTGATTTGTTACTTACATTTGCTGCGGACAAAGAAACTAATGAAGGGAACGGAAAGCGTTCCCTTCTTTTTTACAATGACTGATACAGAACGCATACAGCAAATTGAATCCCTGCTTGAGAGTTTAATTGCAGAAAAAAAGGAAATTTTTATTGTTTCAGTAAGAATAAAGCCTACCAACAATATCAAGGTCTTTTTGGATGCGGATAATGGATTAAATATTGATACCAGCGCAAAGATTAATAGATCATTGTACAGGATTATAGAAGAAAAAGGATGGTATCCTGATGGCAACTTTTCACTGGAAGTATCAAGCCCGGGATTAGATGAACCATTAAAACTGCTAAGACAATATCAAAAGAATATTGGAAGATCAGTAGAAGTAACACTGGAAGACAGTACCAAAGTAGAAGGCAAGCTGCTAACTGCGTCTGAAGAAATAATAGAAATTGAAATCAAAGAAGGAAAAAATAAAAAGGTGGTAACGCTTGTAAAAACAATACCATTCAAAGAAATAAAAACGGTAAAAATTTTAGTTTCATTTTAAAATAACAAAACCCCCTGCCAGCGGGGGAAAAATCCCGATAGCTATCGGGAGAGGCTGGTGAGGTTTTATGGCACGTATTAATTTAATTGATTCCTTCCAGGAATTTAAAGAAGCAGAAAATATTGATCGTCCTACCTTGATGAAAGTAATGGAAGATGTTTTTAAAACATTGATACGCAAAAAATACGGCAGTGATGAGCAGTTTGACGTAATCGTAAACGATCAGAAGGGTGATCTTGAAATATTCCGTCGCCGCACCATCGTGGATGATGGCGATATCTATAATACGCTTACTGAAATTGAATACAGTGATGCTATTAAAATAGAACCTGACTACGCAGTGGGAGAAGAATTATACGAAGAAGTAGATATTCAAAAGGAATTTGGCCGCAGGGCTATTTTGGCCGGTAAGCAAACATTGGCAAGCCGGATCAATGATTTAAAAAAGAACCTGCTGATTAAAAAATACGAAGACCGTGTAGGTGAGATTGTGAATGGTGAGGTTTACCAGGTTTGGAAAAAAGAAGTGTTATTGCTGGATGAAGAAGGCAACGAAATGATCCTCCCTAAATCTGAACAAATTCCATCGGACTATTTCAAGAAAGGTGAAACTGTTCGTGGTGTAGTGAAAAAAGTGGAGTTAAAGAATAACCAGGCAGTAATCATTGTCTCACGTACCAGCCCTGTATTCCTTGAAAAATTATTAGAAATAGAAGTACCTGAAATTTTCGATGGCTTGATAGTTGTTAAAAGAATTGTGAGAGAACCAGGAGAAAGAGCGAAAATTGCCGTGGAAAGTTTTGATGACAGGATTGACCCAGTAGGAGCCTGCGTAGGTATGAAAGGTAGCCGTATTCATGGCATTGTGAGAGAATTGAAAAATGAAAACATTGATGTAATCAACTGGACTAGCAATATCCAATTATTGATTCAGCGTTCACTTACTCCGGCAAAAATCACCAGTATTGATTTGGATGAAGAAAAGAAACATGCTACGGTATA
>CAZDHQ010000567.1:0-3721 GCA_964505135.1 uncultured Ferruginibacter sp. | reverse complement strand
GCTCATCAGGATCTTTAATAAAATATAGTCCATTGCTGGTAGCTGCAACAATATCGCCTTTAAACTGAATAAGCTGGTTAATGGTTACGTTATAGAAACCATCATTTTTACCGATGTTAATGATATTGAATTTGATTGGATTATAGGAAGTAAACTTGATAACTGAAATGCCTTTTGCGGTAGCTACCCAAAGCTGATTCTTAATTGGTAAAAGGTAACGCACTTTATCGCTCAGTAATCCATCTTTTTCAGTGATATTTGCTATGATATTGGTATCCGATAATAAAGCGATTCCGCCAAATCGAATGCCCACTGATATCAAACCATTATCAAATTGCCGTATGCATGATACTCCTTTTTGTAAAAGTTGGTTATCTGCTATTACTCTTGTAAATGAACCGTAGTGAGGGGTAAGTCGATACAAGCCCGAATTGTTACCGGCCCAGATAAAACCTTTCATATCTTTAAACAGCCTACTCGGCTTGTCTAATAGTATTTTAGCATAGAAATTAAAATTTGAGTCAAATCTAGCTTTATTGGTGGAAAGTCTTATTAACTTGCTAATAAATTGAACAACTGAATTTGATCTTGAATAAATAAATGAATCCTTATTGACAATCAACCCTTCTGCTGGCCCTGTTATTTCAATACACTGCTTTAATTTCTTATATTTGAGTTTACGGGTAAGATAACCCTTTGGAGTTGCGGAAGCCGCAAGTACATAGATAGTTGAACTGTCGTATAAAATGTCACTAACATTATTATTGGGTAAAGAGGTAATAAGTTCACTTTTGTTTTTTTCGCTGAATTCAAAAAGCCCTTTTGAGTTTGTAAAAATTAAGTTGCTATCCTTAATGGTTATTAGCCTTGATATTTTTTGATCAGCTTTGTCATTAATAGTGTAATTACTGATTTTAAGATTTTTCGAATAATAAATTCCGTTTTCCAATGTGGAAAACCAGATTCCGCCTTCATGATCTTTTCTAATGGAGGTTATACTTTTATTTGGTAAGACGATATTTGACATTGAGCCAAATAAATTTTTGTCCACTAAAACTGCTCCATTTTTTATGGTCCCCACCCAAATATTATTTCGTTCTTTTTGTAAACACAGAATGTCGTTCGAAAAAGTCTTGACTTTGTAACTGCCGTTTTTGTAAATTTTAAAAAGGATTTTACCTGCAAAAAAGTATAAATTTTTTTCCTCATCAACCAGACCTCCATAATGCGACAGTGCATCTGTATGCGCAGGAATATTTATTCTTTGTTTTTGACTATTAAGTTTAAAGGAAAATGTGTCGGCAATAATGCAGATTTCTGCATTTTTAATGGCTATACTACTGTCAACTACAGCAATATCGAAGCTTGCAGTTTTTCCAAAAGTAAACTTGGTAGTCGGTTTTCCAATTATAGCACCGTTGCTTTTAATAATGTAGTTAGAATCCATGCTCGAAGTGAGAAATATCTGTTCGTTTTCATCTACATACCCTTCTACAATATTGATACTGGTAATTCTTCTTGCAATTTCTTCGTTGTATCTGTAAATATGGATTTTTTCTTCTTCAAAATACGCCAACTGTGCCTTATGAGAAAAAAACCAAATCCTTCCTTTGCTATCCTCCCTAATTTTAAACACAACATTATCCGGCAAATTAAATTGCTCAAACTTGTTTCCATTATACCTTACTACTCCCAGGTCGGTTGCAAACCATAAAAAATGCCTTGAATCTTCAAATACATAATAGGCTTCGTTACTCGGCAAGCCTTCTTCCTGGGTAAAATTTTTGAAAATATATTCTTTTTGCTGACCTGAAACGTGTAAGCAAGCGTATAATACAAGCAGTAGAATAATAGCGGGTTTCACAAGATTAAAGATAATGTGCAAATCAATTTAAAAGGCCCCAATGACAAGCATCTGATAGTTTTTTAGTATAAAAATAAAACCATTGTCAAAAAATTGCAGTTATTGCCGTTTTGTTGCAGATAACAAATAGCTATTTTTTGAAAGTAGATACTCTTCTACATTTGATGTATCAAAGAGCGATTAGAACCCTTAACTATAGAGACCTGTATTAAATTCAGCGGTATTATTGCGCCTCTTTAGCCCTTTAACTAATTCAGACAGCATTTATTAATTTAAGTGCTGTTTGTTTTTTGGCTGTGTTCTCATAGTTGCTTTAAATATAAAACCCCGCTTTTGGCGGGGTTCAATTTTTTATGCGGAGTTTCTGCCAGCATTAATGATTCCAAAAGAAGATCGTACCACCAACTTTTCATAAGTGTCTTTTAATGGCGACTGTATCAGGTGGTCTTCTATTTCTCTCAGGTTCATAATGGCATATTGCTGTATGGTTATTAAAGGTAATACAATCCTTTCCCGGGTGTTTACAGACAACTGCTCTACAGGGTAGTTGCTCATCAATTCATGTTCTCCCGAAAGCTTTAATACATATTCCCTGGAGAGGTTATACTCCTCGTGTATTACGTTCCAAATCTCTCCATATTTTGCATCTTTTGATAAGAACTCCGTTAGCGGGAAATAACATTTTTTCATACCCATCTCAGAGTTATCAAGCAGTGTTCTAAAAAACATTGAGTTTTTATATAGAGACTTTAATTGGTTAAACTTACCCCTGCTTTCCATCTCTTTTAATGCTGACCCTAAACCAAAGTATGCGGTAACATTCTGCTTTAGCTGCGCCCAGGCTCCCACATACGGGATTGCCCGAAGGTCTTTTAAAGTCAACTTAGTTTCGGCACCTCGTTTGGTAGGACGGCTGCCAATATTTGTTTTGCCATAATACTTCAGAGGACTAACCTGTGCAAGATAATCTGCAAAATATGGATGCTGCTTCAGCGAAATATATTTTTGATAACTGGCATCTGCAAGTTCTTGCAGCAAATGCTCTTCTTCTTTTTCTAACGTGATTTCACGGCTGTTAAATAGATCGTTAGAAATACCGGCATTGAGCAGCTGTTCAATATTATACTGGGCTGCGTCTACTGTACCAAAGTTGGAACTTACTGTTTGTCCCTGCACAGTTAATTGAATTTCATTGTTGGAAATATTTTGACCCATGGAAGCATAGAACTTATGGGTTTTACCACCACCTCTTGATGGAGGACCTCCACGACCATCAAAAAACACGACTTCTACACCGTATTGTTTGGAAATTGCGGTTAGCTCTTCTTTTGCTTTGTAGATGCTCCAGTTAGCCATTAGGTAACCGCCATCCTTTGTTCCATCACTAAAGCCAAGCATAATTGTTTGGCGATTATTTCTTTGCTTTAGATGCTCTGAATACACTGGATTCTCGTACAGTGTTTGCATGATGCCAGATGCATTCTTTAAATCATCAATCGTTTCAAATAACGGAACGATGTCTATGCTGAGTGATTGCTTCGTCCATCCGTTTAATAAAAACAAGCCATACACTTCTATTACATTTAAAGCACTGTTGCACTGGCTTATTATATACCTGTTACAGCCAGCTTCACCGTTGAATAGCTGTATGTCTTTTATAGCTTTGATGGAAGCAGGTGTATCCGCAAATACCGGATCATCCGTTACAATATTACCAGCAGTTTCAGTTACATTGGTTAGTACATTTATTTTTTCCTCATCGTTTAATGATGAATAATTGTTGGGTAATCCAGAAGAAGATGCTGCAATTAATTCCAGCACTTTGTTGTGCACACTACTTTCCTGTCTAACATCAAG
>CAZDHQ010000566.1:0-3726 GCA_964505135.1 uncultured Ferruginibacter sp. | reverse complement strand
CGTTTTGTTTCATTAATAAATGGCTGACTGCGGTAACACAAATCTACTGCCTTATCCAAAGCATTGTGAGCTTTTACTAAGGCAAGTGGCATGGTGCTGTAGCTATATAAATCAGCAAGATTACTTTTCGGAAATTGGAGTCTAACTTCTAAAACAGTTTGTGCATTTTTTTCTACAATTTCCTTTTGTTTGCCTGTTACATTTTCTGGCCAGGGAAAATTATTATAAACTAAACTATTCGAATATCTAAAGTCGCTCTTTAATCTTCCGCAAACATATTTCACCCAAGTCATATGCATTTGGGAAGTGATTACTCCAAATAAATACAAAGTAGCATTAGGTATCGTTCTTGCTAAATCACTTGCAATTATTTCTTTAGAAAGAAAACCAACAGGTATATATTTTCTATTTTCAGAAGAAACGCCGGGAATTAATAGATAGTCTGATTCTGGTTGCCTTATTTCTCCAAAAAGCATCGGATAATCCGCAAGTTTTTTAGTTGTTGGTCTTGTACTCTTTAATCTATATTCTTTTACAGCATCAATTCTTTTTTTAACTTCTTTTAATTTTGAATATTCATTTGGAGGTACGTCTTTCAACCAAATACACCAACGTTTAACATTATTAATGAATTCCTGTGAGCCAAGGAAAGGCCGAATTACTTTAATGGACTGTGGTTCCAGATTAATAATTTCATTTTTTTCTTCATCATCCAACAAAAGATTGCCTCCATCGTTTGCCATACTTCCATATGTAATCTCAGGAACATTGCAAATCGGTTTCTTTCGTGATGGGATAAAATTATCATTGCCTTCAACCAAATATGGGTTAATGTTCTTTACTTTTATTTCGTGAGGTTCTGCTCCAATGTCGTCATATTCGTATATCAGTTTTTCACTAGCATTATTATTCGAAAATCCTACAATAACGCAATGCACAGCAGCCTTTCCTTTTGCTTCATTTGTCCACCTAAATGTTCTGTGTGCAAAATGAATTTTGATTGCATATTTATTAAATAATTCGTTCCAAAGAATTGCTACTTGTTCCCCCTGCGATATTGAGTTAGTGCTTACGAATGCAGCTTCGGTTTTCGGCAATTCCTTTTCCTCAACTTTATTTGCTTGTTTCATGTATTGTGCAGCTCTAATGTACCATGCGGTAACATAATCTAATACTCCTGCTCCCTGAACTCCATTAAATACAACTTCCATATCTGCTTTCTGTTCTTCATTCTGATATTGCTTTCCTAAAAATGGCGGGTTACCCAAAATATAATGATATCTCAGCTTCTCTTTCTCCCAGGGCATTGGTTCTATCAGGCCTTGCCAATCGGTACGCAATGCATTGCCGTGTACAATAGTAGCACTCTTTTTTAACGGTATGCGTTTATAATATTCACCAAAGTTTATGCTGGCCTGTTCGTTCATCTGATGGTCCATTAGCCACATGGCTACCTGTGCTATCTGGCTGGGAAATTCTTCATATTCTATTCCATAGAACCTGTCCACATCCACCAAAAAATAATCATTCACACTGGTTATCTGCTGGCCTTTCAATAATGCTTTTACAATATCCAGTTCAAGCAGTCGAAGTTCACGGTAAGCTATAATTAAGAAGTTGCCGCATCCGCAGGCGGGGTCTAAGAATCGCAGCTTGCTTATTTTATCATGCAGCTTTTTTAATTTGCCCTTGTCGCTTTTTACATTATTAAACTCGGCCCACAGTTCATCTAAAAACAATGGCTTAATTAATTTGAGGATATTTTTTTCACTGGTATAATGGGCACCCAAATTTCTTCTTGCTGTTGCATCCATCACACTCTGAAACAGCGAACCAAAAATGGCCGGAGATATTTTGCCCCAATCCAACAAACAACAATCAAGTAGTATGAGGCGCATTTCACCATCAAAATGTGCCATTGGTAATTGCTCTTCAAACAACTTACCATTTACATAAGGAAAGGCGGCTAATGCTTCATCTAAATTTTTAAAACGTTTATTTTCTTCTGTATTTAATACCTGAAACAACTGGCTGATATGTGCTGCAAGGTCGCTGCCATCTTCATTCGTTTTCAGTTCTAAATATTCACTTAAAATTCCTTTTTCAAAAATGCTGGTATCATCGGCAAATAAACAAAAGAGCAGACGAACTAAATACAATTCCAATTGATGCCCGGTGTAACCAATTGCTTTTAATTTGTCATGCAGCTTGCCCATCAGTTCAGCCGCTTCAATATTTACAGGGTCTTGTTCTTTGTAAGTTCTTTTTTGGTAGCCGGCAATAAAACCAAACAGGTGAACATGGTTTATAAAATCGGAGAGTTTAAATTCAGTTTGCTTTTTTTCTTCCAAATCATACAATCGAAATCTTTCAAAATCACTTACCAAAATATACCGAGGCAGTTCTTTTTCTTTTAATCCGGGAAAATAATCTTTGGCTTGTTGAAAGGCTCTATCTAAATCTTTTCCATGGCTTTTATGCTCTACCAGTATTACGCCTTTCCAGAGCAAATCAATAAAACCAGTTTTATTGTCAATCTTTTTTACCTGTTGCTCAAAGGTGGCTACCCTGCGGCGACCAATACCAAATACATTAAAGAAATCATCCCAAAATGATTTGGCCTCAGCGTCTTCGCTTACTTCATTTTCCCATTCTTTGCTAAATGCGGTGGCCCTGCTTTTTATTTCATTCCAGCTTAATGGCATCTTACTAAAGGAGTTAGTTGTAAATATAGCTTATAAGCGGCAATTTCAACTACTTGCAAGAATTTATAAGAGTAAAAAAGGGGCTATAAAACCCCTTCATCAGCAAAGCTATAATACCCTTCGCTGGTAATAATAATGTGGTCTATCACTCTTATATCATGGTAAGCAGCGGCTGCTTTAATTTTTTGGGTTAATTCTTCATCAGCTCTGCTTGGTTTCAGATTACCGGAAGGATGATTATGAGAAAGTATGATACTCACTGCAAGGGATTTAATAGCAGCAGCCAGTATCAATCTTGGGTCTGCAACTGTACCTGTTAATCCACCTGCGGATGCTTCGTAAATACCAATTACCCTGTTGGCCCTGTTCAACAACATTACTTTAAATTCTTCCTGCATCTCAATGGTGTTTTCATTCCATAATTCTTTCAGCAAATTGTAACAATCTTTAACGCTGCCAATCTTTGGCCTTTCAGACGCTTTTACTTTTGTTTTATACACTAATTCTACTTCTGCTACTCTTGTCCATTCCGGAAAATTCATTGCTAACTGTTCCATAACTTTTCTTTTTAAAGATTTAAAAATTAATTATGGAACTACTACCGCCTTTTGCCGACCAAGGCAATGAAGCAACGGAATAAATAGTATCTATGGCAATGTGGGAAAATTTTCTTTATGCCGGAATTTCATTGCCGCCACGGAGACAAAAGGCGAACTTTGTGGGAGAATTAATGAAGAAAAAATATTCTTAATCAGAGTTGTTTACAATTATCGCAAATGCTAACAATAATAATCCAGCTTTTAGTAATCCCGAGTTTGAAGATTCTTGCTGAATAACTTTTCTGGCAGCTAACGGCTTATTTTTAGTGTAATAAATTGGCTTAGGTACATCTTTAACTGATAATACAAAGGGAACTTGTAAGTCACCTTTTGAATAAACAATTTCAGGTTCTTGTTTATCGCCATTCTGCTTGATAATTTTCTTCGCTTTTTTTATCACCTGTTCTATTGAAATAGGTAAA
>CAZDHQ010000565.1:0-3744 GCA_964505135.1 uncultured Ferruginibacter sp. | reverse complement strand
TTTTTGCCGCGATGATAATGAAGAATAAAGTGACAGGAATCTCTTCCTTGTGGACAGCTCATAATATAGAAGTGAACTCAAGCGGAAATGCAAGCTCTACTGGTAACCGAAACGGTAGCAGGTGGTATGAAATAAGAAATTTAAGTACTACTCCCACACTATTCCAATCGGGTACTTTGTTTGATGTAGCAGCATCTAATCCACGTGGCTTTTGGATGCCTTCAATTGCCATGAGCGGGCAGGGACATGCAGTTCTTGGCAGTAGTGTAGCAGCTGCAAACAGGCGGGTGCAGGTAGCCGTAGCAGGCAGGTATGCCAGTGATGCTACTGGAACTCTTCAGCCTTACGATTCTGTAACAAGGAGTACCAGTTCATACAGTACCTCTGTTTTAAATGACAGATGGGGTGATTTTAGTCAAACAATTGTTGATCCATCCGATAATATGACAATGTGGACTTTTCAGGAATATACCAACAATAGTAATAGCTGGGGGTTAAGGGCTGTGCAACTGAAAGCGCCGGCGCCTGCAAGTGCACCAGTGGTTACGGCACCGTCCAATAATTTTTGTGGTTCCAGTATTTCAGTCACTATCACGGGAACAACTTCATCTAATGAGGGCTTTTTTGATCCCGGGGCAGATGCTGGTGGGCCTGGCTATAACAGGCTGGCAGTTACCTCTACAGGTGGTATACTAGTAACCAACGTCACATTTGTTTCACCGTCTGTGGTTACCTGTACGCTCAATACTGCAGGTATATCTGCTGGAACTTACACACTTACTGTTACTAACCCTGACGGACAGTTTGTTACCGGTGACTTCACATTAACCACTAACTGTGTATTACCTCTTACACTGAATGACTTTAATGGCGTTTACAGGGATAATAAGGTTTTGCTAACCTGGAAAACATCTAATGAGCAAAATACCCGTTCCTTTGAGATCGAAAAAAGCTATGATGGCGCCAGCTTTACCAGCCTTAGTACTGTTGAAGCAAAGGGAGGCAGTGAAAATGAAAATATTTACAATGCGGCGGATGAAAAACCTTTTCCAGATTATAGCTATTACAGGCTAAAGATGATTGATAAAGATGGTGCGTTCAAATATTCTGGAATTGTAAAGGTTAAAACACCAGCTTTAGCGTTGGCCATTACAAAAATATACCCTAACCCTACCAACAGCAATCTCACCATAGAACTGGTTAGTGATAAAAAGCAGGATATCAAACTGGAGGTATTTGATGTTACAGGCCGCCGTACAGCAAGATTTACGCTGCAGGCAGAAAAAGGCTTTAATTCAAAACAAATCTCATTATCTAAAATAGCGGTTGGTACTTATTACATACAGGCTATTGATGCGGATGGAAGAGCTTTTGAAAAAGCAACCATTATCAAAAATCAGCCGGAACCCCAACCATAAATAGCATCATTTAAGATAACGTATGTAAAAATCCATCTTCACCCGAAGGTGGATTTTTATTTTAAAAAGAATGGATTTTTAGCATGCAAACACTACCTTTGCACCCGGTAAAAAACATGCTGTTAATTTGCCAGCCTTGGGATAAACATGTATGTAGCCAATACTAAGAAACGTTTCAATTATTTAATTAATTAAATATGGCAGAAATAAAACCAGATGAAATTTCGGCGATTCTTCGCCAGCAATTAAGCAACTTTAATGCAGGTGCCAATTTAGAAGAAGTAGGTACTGTATTGCAGGTGGGTGATGGTATTGCACGTGTATATGGACTTAACAATGTACGCAGCGGTGAGCTGGTAGAATTTGAAAATGGGGTAAAAGCTATTGCATTGAACCTGGAAGAAGACAATGTGGGTGTGGTATTGATGGGTGATGCAAGTGAAGTAAAAGAAGGTGATAAAGTAAGACGTACAGACAAAATCGCTTCTATTAGCGTAGGTGACGGTATGTGTGGCCGTGTTATTAATACATTGGGTGAACCAATTGATGGTAAAGGTCCTATCACTGGTGAATTATATGAAATGCCATTGGAGCGTAAAGCACCAGGTGTAATTTTCCGTGAGCCGGTAAAAGAACCATTGCAAACTGGTATTAAAGCGATTGATGCAATGATTCCAATTGGTCGTGGCCAAAGGGAATTGATCATTGGCGACCGTCAAACTGGTAAAACTGCCATTGCCATTGACACCATCATCAATCAAAAAGAATTTTATGCAGCAGGTAAACCTGTTTACTGTATATATGTAGCGATTGGTCAGAAAGCTTCTACCATCGCTGGTATCATGAAAACATTGGAAGAAAATGGTGCAATGGCTTACACAACTATCGTGGCTGCCTCTGCTTCTGATCCGGCTCCACTGCAGTTCTACGCTCCATTTGCGGGTGCTGCAATTGGTGAATTCTTCCGTGATACTGGAAGACCGGCTTTGATTATTTATGATGATCTTTCTAAACAAGCGGTTGCTTACCGTGAAGTATCACTTTTGTTACGTCGCCCTCCTGGCCGTGAAGCTTATCCCGGTGACGTATTCTACCTGCATAGCCGTTTGCTTGAAAGAGCTGCTAAAGTAATTTCAAGAGATGAAATTGCTAAGCAGATGAATGATTTGCCAGCATCTATTAAGCACCTGGTAAAAGGTGGTGGATCATTAACAGCTTTGCCTGTTATCGAAACGCAAGCTGGCGACGTATCTGCTTACATTCCTACTAACGTAATCTCTATTACAGACGGCCAGATATTCCTGGAAGGTAACCTGTTTAACTCCGGTATTCGTCCAGCCATTAACGTGGGTATCAGTGTAAGCCGTGTGGGTGGTAATGCTCAGATCAAATCGATGAAAAAAGTAGCGGGTACATTAAAGCTGGACCAGGCGCTTTACCGTGAGCTGGAAGCCTTCTCAAAATTTGGTGGTGATTTGGATGCTGCTACTAAGAATGTTATTGATAAAGGTGCAAGAAATGTGGAAGTGTTGAAACAACCACAATACTCACCATTCAGTGTAGAAAAGCAAGTTGCTATCATCTATCTGGGAACACAAGGTTTACTAAAAGATGTAGCTGTAAAAAATGTGAAAGCATTTGAAGAGCACTTCCTTTTAGAAATGGAAAACAAGCATCCTGAAATTTTAGCTGAGTTTAAAAAAGGCAATCTTCCTGAAGATGGATTGGCTAAGATGACAGAGTTAGCTAAAGGTTTGATGCCTCAATACAAATAAATCAAAAAAACAGTTTTGATATGCAAGGTCATTCGTAAGAATGGCCTTGTTGTTTATTATATACTTCGTTTTGCATTGGCATAATACACCCCTGATAAAATAACGAATAAGCAGGCCGCCTGTTTACATCCAACAGTTTCATTGTAATAAATTCCCCAGCCAATTGCTACAAATGGGATTCCATAAGTAACCATACTGGTGAATACAGCACCGGCGCTCTTAACCAAATTATAAAACCAAATATTGGCAATAGCAGTACCCAATACACCAAGAACGCAGGCGGCTGATGTACCAATTAGATAATCATGTCGTAATAAGGGTAGTTTAAAATAGCCGGTCGTAAATAGAATGATTAATGCAGGCATGGCATTTAAGAAAAGTGCAACTGCTGCAATATGTAAAGAAGGGATGTGCAGTAGTTTTTTGGAAACCATGTTTACATTGTAACCATAAGAGATAGTCGCTAATACCACAAATAAACCATACGCCATGTTTTGATCCTGCTTTAAATTTCCTTTACCCAGGAAAAGCAATACGCTTCCTGTAAAAGC
>CAZDHQ010000564.1:573-3746 GCA_964505135.1 uncultured Ferruginibacter sp. | reverse complement strand
ATCGGTTAGGAAATATGCTGCAGCGCTGGACGGAACACCTGTGCAACAATTAAAAAACATCAAAGAAGGACTGTTGGTAATTGGCAATGAATCAAAGGGAATTAGCCAGGAAATTTTTGCGATGGCAACAGATAAGATTACCATTCCTAAAATCGGGCAGGCAGAATCATTAAATGCTGCCATTGCTACAGGCATCATTCTATCCCATGTGTTGTGAAAATCTACTTCAACGCTGTCTTGGACATATTTCCGGATGTAGTCAGCACAAAATTCCCAGGAGTTTTATCTGTACTAAAATGGTAAGCCGAAGTAAAACCTTTAAAATCGTTGTTGATAGAATGAGATGTGATCATCAATTGATCACCGACACGCCTTACTGAGAGGTAATGAAAAGCAGGTTTGTATTCTACAGCCATGTCATTTAAACTTTTGCTCCCATTACGCAAAGGCTGGTGTAAACCGCCGCCACCGCCAATCACCACAAAATCTTTTCCCATCATTTTAAAATGCTCAAACGCATGGGCATGGCCGGTTATAAATAATTGTGCTTTTTTTGATTTGATATAGCCCGTAACAAAATACTGCTGTACGCTTGCAGAGCTCTTTACTATTTTGCTATTGGTATAGGGCGCATGATGACAGCAAACTATTACAGACTTGATGGCATTATTCCTATCAAGTGAATCCAGGGTAAGCTGATACCATTCATTTTGTAAATCCAACTCTTTGCTGGAAAGCTTGCTGAAATTAGAGTTGAGTAAAACAACTGCTATGGAATCTGTGATTGAAACGTAGCCTGTACTTACGTTCATTGGAAAACGCTTCTGAAAATTGGCAATTCCTTTTTTTGTAAGCCCCATCACTTCATGGTTACCCAACACAGCACACACATTGGTTCCATCTTTACGGCAACTATCTAAAAAAAGATCAATTTTTTTCCATTTACGATTTGAAGATCCCAGCCCAACCACGTCTCCCAGCATATATAAATTGGATGGTTTTGCCGCTAAAATGTATGATAAAATACTGGCAGTAGCTTTTAAATTATGATTGGGTTTTAGCCAGAGTTTTTCCACCAGCATGGGCTGTTGCGTATCGCTAACAAAAAATAACTCCGCTGCATTTGGAGATTGACTTCTTATTGTTACTACAAATAGCGAAGAGAGGATGTATAAAAATATTTTCTGCTTCATAACAACTTTAATCCCATTGAAAAACTTTCCAAGCGTAATGAAACTGCAAGCTTATTGCCTGGTCTTTTGTTTCAAACGCATTCATCCATTTTGCTTCGGCTGCGATGGATGATCTTTTTGAGATGGGAATGCTGTAAGATACAGCAACATTCGAGCCTAAAACAATGTCGCTGGAATGCACTTTTCCTTTGTAAGTTAGATTGGTATTTAAAATGTAAGAACCAAAACCTGCATATACATTCAGCCTGGGTATTACCTGCATTGACCATACAATTAAAACGGGGATGGCCTGTAGATTAACTTTCCCCTCACCGCTGGTATCCTTTACAGCATACCTATAAAAATTATTAATGCCTGTTTCAACACCTAAACGCAGCCTGTATCGTGGATACCACATTAATCGTAGCGTCCCTGCAGGGCTCCATTTTTTCAATGACCCGGTGTATGCAACCGGCCTCAAATTGATATTGCTGGTATAATAACTTAAGCCGCCGCCCGCATGCAACACAAAAGAAGGTTTTCGTTTTGGAAGCGGAGCTTCCTTAACTTTTTTTTGTGCTGAAGAGATGTTAAAACTGATCAGCAAACAGCTAAATACAAAAAGTTTACTGGCGTACATAGTAATAATATGCGGTGCAGGACGGGAAGTTTGACAAAATGCCATCGAAATTTCCATCCCTTATAAATTGTTCAATAAATTCAGGTACATCCAATGTCCACACAAACGCTCTTCGGCCATCTGCATGCACAGCTGCAACATTAGCATTTTGAGTTCCCTCGGTAAACCTGGGTGCCCAAATTTTTGCATTGGTCTTTTTTACGTCTTCTAAACTAAGTTCACACAAAGACGGTGTGTTGGCATAGTCAGGTAGCTGCAGGAATTGCTGAAGCTGGTCATCCCCAGGCAATCCAATTACAATCTCCAGCTTACGGCCAAGCGTAGCCGCTTTTTGTAAAAATTCTTTTTGCAATTCCTGCACTTCTTTAAGGGAGCCAATGTATTTTGTATCGAGCCAGACAAAGGTTAACTGTGTTTGATACAAAACAGTTTCCAGCGCCTGGCGAAGCGTAGGAATTCTTTCGCCATGAATAAGCCTTACAAAAGCCTGTAACTGCTCATAAGTATAATTTTTAATTGGACCAACAAGTCCTGATTTTTGTACTTCTCTTAAATTAAGATCATTGTCGTGGTAGATAATTGGTATACCATCTTTTGTAAATCTCACATCAATTTCAATACCGGTAGAACCAAAAGCTGCTGTTTTCAGGATCATTTCAACGGAATTCTCCGAAACCGGCAGCAAGTCTGAATTACGGCCTCCGGAGCGGTGTGCAAGTATATTGAAAGATGCTGGAGCGTTGTTCAGTTTACGGTTATAGGTAAACGAAATTGGTAATGCAGGCTCCTCCTGGCCATTGCCAAAGACTCCATTCATGATCACGCTACCAGCTGTTATCTGTGGCGCTGCACTTAGTAATGCTTCAGCGCCTTCAGTCGGTTTAATTGTTAACCGAATCAATCCGGTTTCCGTGCTTACCATCTTGCGCCAGTAACCATTTAATAAAATGTTACCTTCAATTTGTTTTCCCTCACAGATGAAATAAGCAATGTCTTTACCAAAGAAGCCAGACACGCTAAAACTGGTATCACCCTTATCAATAGTATAGCTCCATTTGATGGCTACCAAATCTCCAAAAATAGCATTGGCATTACCAATAGTGTACACGCCCTCCATTGCATTTCGGCTAGTGTAGGGCAGTTTCCGTGCTGCAGGATTATTGAATAAGTCCCAGGTTTTAGTATCAGGCATGGATACCTGGTATTTTTTGCAGGAAAATAAAAATGACGCTGCCGTTAATATGATGAGTATTTTTTTCAAAGAATAAATCCAACGGTTATTTGAGGGTAAAAAATTTTTCGGTTTGTTTTGTAAAATAAAGACCAGGTTTGCCAATAAAATTTATTGCTGATAGCACTAA
>CAZDHQ010000564.1:0-533 GCA_964505135.1 uncultured Ferruginibacter sp. | reverse complement strand
GTTATAAAATGGTTGTTCAATAGCCAGCGTAAACATCTCTCCGTTATAATATTTTTCGCCAGAAGTAAATTTGTTTTCGCCGTTGCTTGCCTGGTATTGTAAATTGAAAGAAGCCTGTGCTTTAAAAGTGATCAACAAATCTTTTCTCGTCATGTAACCAAATGAGACATTTGGATATGTTAACCAGCCAGAACCTTTACTATTAAACCCACTCAGCTTTAAGAAGCCAAACCAAAAGCCAATATCATTGCCTGCGCCCATGTAAAATTTTTCTCCAAGCGGTTGCATGTATTGAATGCCTGCTGAAAGATGATTTTGAAGAAACTGGAATGATGCTTTACCATCAGCACACCACTTATCTGTTATTTTTCTTAGCGCTCTAAATTCTCCGCACGGAATTCTAAGCCGTACTTCTTCTGTTATATCTTCCGGCGTTGTAAGTAAACTGAACCCTAGCATGGTGCGCCATTGCTCATTGTACATTGGATAAGGAAAAAAGCCAGCCCTGTGTTTTGCATGGAAGGACTTATTCT
>CAZDHQ010000563.1:0-3756 GCA_964505135.1 uncultured Ferruginibacter sp. | reverse complement strand
ATTCAGTTTACGCATCTCAGAAAAACGTTCCCCTTTCAGTCCGGATCGCAATCACGTTCATCATTTCTTACTTGATTTAGGTTTTAGCCACAAGATGGTTACCTTTTCATGCGTTGCGGCTAACATCGGTTTTATCGTTCTCACTTATTCATTACGCAGCCTTGGCACCACTACTGCTATAGGTATTATGCTCACAGTAGCAGCTTCAGTAATTACCATTATCTATTATAAACGCTCTAAGGTAAAACTGCAGGCCAAATCCAACCTATTGGCCGAAGAGCAATTGATAAAAGCCCGTAAAGTACTTAGCTTTACTCCTGAAATGGTAGAAGCAGAGTAAGCTTTCACTCCTCTCTCAACTATTGCGTGACTATTTAAAGTGCTGGCTATTATTCTTTTCTTTAGTTTTGCAGCACTCAATTTCATTTTATGTCAGAAGAATTAGATTTGATAAAAATGGAGACGGAAAGCTCCATGAAGAAAGCAATTAGTCATCTTGAAACAGAACTTATTAAGATCAGGGCTGGCAAAGCTAACCCATCTATGCTGGATGGAATTATGGCAGAGTATTATGGCGCTCCCACCCCTCTTAACCAGATTGCCAACATTGTTACACTCGATGCCCGAACCATTTCTGTACAGCCATGGGAGAAGAAAATGCTGCAACCAATTGAAAAAGCCATTATGGCCAGCAACATTGGCATTACACCACAGAATGATGGAACCAATATCCGTCTTTTCTTACCTCCGCTTACAGAAGAAAGAAGAAAAGAACTGGTAAAAAAATGTAATGGTGAGGGAGAGCATGCTAAAGTATCCATTCGTAACATTCGCAGGGATGCAATTGAAAACATAAAAAAATTACAAAAAGACGGCTTGAGTGAGGATGCTGCTAAAGATGCAGAGGCAGATACACAGGATATTACCAATCGTTTTATCAGCCTGGTGGAAAAACACCTGGAAGCCAAGGAGAAGGAGATAATGGCTGTTTAACAATAAGAAAACATTAATTAAAGCGGATGATGCTTTGGTATACCCATAAGTTTTATCCGCTTTGTTATTTTTACCAATAACTTTCTATGCCTTTCGAATTCAATGAAAATACCTTTATAGCAGTAACTGCTCCTTTGTATGCTTCTGTAATCGGCGCAGAGATGCTGCTAAGCCATTTTCATTTGAAGAAGTTCTACAGCATAAAAGAGACACTGATCAATATTTATCTTTCTGCATTAAATGCTGGAATAGATCTTCTGTTCCGATCTATTTATTTGTTCATTATACTTGACTGGTTTTACCTGCATCATTTATTTGATTTTAAACAATATCATCTTGTTTACTGGCTCCTGCTTTTTTTAGCAGAAGACCTGGCCTTTTATTTTGAACACCTGGTTGATCATTATTGCCGTTTGTTTTGGGCGGTGCATGTTACGCATCACTCATCAGATGAATTCAATCTCACCACAGGCTTTCGTTCCTCAGTATTTCAACCACTCTATCGATTTGTTTATTTTATACCGCTTGCCTTTTTGGGATTTAAACCGGTGGATATTGTATTGATGTATTCCATAACCCAGATTTATGGCATATTAGTGCACACACAATACATAAAAAAAATGCCAGCCTGGTTTGAAGTGTTGTTTGTATCTCCATCTCATCACCGGGTACATCATGGCAGCAATGTTTTATACCTGGATAAAAACATGGGCATGTGTCTTATTATCTGGGATAAACTATTCGGCACATTTCAAGAAGAAGTACAGGAAGAACCGGTAAAGTATGGCCTTACCAAGCCTTTGGAAAATCCACACAATCCGATTGATATCATATTCCATGAATGGGTAAGCATTACCCGGGATTTAAGAAAGCCGGTTTCATTTAGAGATAAATTGAAGTATCTTTTCATGCCACCTGGCTGGAGCCATGATGGTAGCAGCAAGACAGCGAAGGAATTGAGAAAGGAGATAAAACAGGCTATTTAAATGGTGGTAATTCTTGCAGAACTGCAGCAGTACCACTGGTCATGTCAAATCCATAACAAAAAACTCCATTGGTAATAATGATCATGCCTACCTGCAAAACCATATTATATCTTAACACCTGGTCAAGCACTTTGTTGTTGAGCTCCACTTTCATTTCCTTGCATTCAACAATCATCCAGGGTACATCATTTTTATATACCACGATATCAAAACGCTTTTTTACATCATTCAGCCATATCTCCTTTTCTACTGCAATCAATGCAGCAGGATATTGCTTTACATGTACCAGGTACTGTAAAAAATTTTGTCGCACCCATTCTTCCGGCGTAAGCAGCACCCACTTTTTACGCACTTCATCAAAAATCATCTCCTTTGCATCCTGCTTCCTAATCCTGGGCTGATATGGTGGGTAGCTAATCCTAATCATGTGAGGCGGTAAAAAAATTGTAATTTTATCAATTCACTTTTGGCAAAGAAAACAAATTACAGCCTAATAATTTTTACATAATAAAACTGACACGATGAAGACGAAAGAAGAAATTGTCCAAAATTGGTTGCCACGCTACACAGGAGAAAGCCTTGAGAATTTTGGTGAATATATTTTGCTTACCAATTTTTCTAATTACGTGGAGCTGTTTGCCAAATGGAATAAAGTAAAAGTAATTGGAGCAGATAAACCAATGCAATGCGCAACTGCCAATAATATCACCATCATCAATTTTGGCATGGGCAGCCCTACTGCTGCAACGGTGATGGATCTGTTAAGTGCCATTAGTCCAAAAGCTGTTTTGTTTTTGGGTAAATGCGGAGGTTTGAAGAAAAGAAATAAGATTGGAGATTTGATATTACCAATTGCTGCACTGAGAGGTGAAGGTACCAGCAATGATTATTTTCCGCCTGAAGTACCAGCGCTGCCGTCATTTATGTTACAGAAAGCTATCTCTACTACCATCCGTGATTACTCCTGCGATTACTGGACGGGCACTGTTTACACTACTAACCGCCGTGTATGGGAACATGATGAAACTTTTAAAGAATACCTTAAAAGAGTAAGAGCCTATGCAATTGACATGGAAACAGCCACCATTTTTATGGTAGGTTTCTACAATAAAATTTCTACCGGCGCCTTGCTTTTGGTAAGTGATAGCCCCATGATACCAGAAGGTGTAAAAACAGAAATCAGCGATAAAAAAGTGACTTCTGAATTTGTGGAAAGGCATTTAAAAATTGGTATTGATTCATTAAAACAGTTGATCAATAATGGGCTTACGGTAAGACACTTGCAGTTTTAGATGCCCCTAACCCCTAAAGGGGAAGAAAGCAACACTCTTAGAAAATAAAACTCTTTTTAGAAAACTAACCGAATTTTCAAGCACATGCTTTGCTATTCTTATCAAGACCTTTACCTTTTTACCAAAAATATATTTCTGCAGATTGGCAGTTCTGATACCAATGCTGAGATTGCAACAAAAGCTCTATTGGCAGCAGATTTAAGAGGCGTAGATAGCCATGGCATTGCAAGACTTACAGGTTACGTCCGTTTGTGGGAAGCAAAAAGAGTAAATGCTAATCCAAACATTCAGGTGATCTATGAAACGCCTTCTACAGCGGTGGTAGATGGAGATAAAGGATTGGGATTGGTAGTAGGCCCGGCAGCAATGCAGGTAGCCATTGATAAGGCAAAAAGTGTGGGCACCGGCTGGGTGAGTGTAAAGAATAGTAATCACTTTGGCATCGCCGGTTATCATGCGATGATGGCTTTACCGCACGATATGAT
>CAZDHQ010000562.1:0-3760 GCA_964505135.1 uncultured Ferruginibacter sp. | reverse complement strand
AAAAGTGCTTGAAACCCTGTGATGGCTATCTGGTTTCATTCCAATAATAACTATCAGGGTAAGGTCTGTTGCCAAAAACTGCTGTTCCAACCCGAACAATCGTTGCACCTTCTTCAATAGCGGTTTCCAAGTCGCTACTCATCCCCATAGATAGCTCGTGAACGGGTATATCCTTGTTTAATATTTGTTGCTGTAACTGTTTTAGTAAACGAAAACATTTTCTGACTTGTTCTGTTTCAGCCGAAAATAGTCCTATGGTCATTAAGCCCTTTATGTTTAAGCAGTCAAACTGTTTTACTTGCTGGGCCAAACCCAACGCCTTATCAGGTTCAATCCCAAACTTGCTTTCTTCGTAAGATGTGTTTACCTGAAGTAAAATATCAATTGTTTTTTTCTCAAATTCCAAACGACTTTGAAGTTTCCTGGCTAACTCAATTCGGTCAATAGATTGGATACACTGACTATATTTAATTACTTCTTTGATTTTATTTGTTTGCAAATGCCCGATAAAATGTGTTTGATGCGGGATGGCCTTTATTAGCTCATACTTTTCTTTTAATTCTTGTACTTTGTTTTCAGCAATAAGCGTTTCGCCTGCTCTGAGTGCAATTTTTATATTCTCTGCCGATACTGTTTTCGTAGCCAATAAAAGTTTTATATCTGCCGGATTTCTCCCGGATTTTTCAGCGGCGGTTCTTATCCTTCCTTTGATAAAGTTAAGATTCTCAATTATTGAATTCATCGAGAGGTTTGTTTATTGAATTTACTTCATAGGTAGCCGGCATTCACAAAATTTTTCAACACCAGTTGCAATAAGATGGTTTAACTATGCACATTCCCTTGAAATTGTTTCAAAGAGTGGGATTATGCTCCGGTAGTTGTACCATCAGGATTGTTGTGAACGAATCCTGTTTAGTTAGTGGAAATTAATTGGCCATCGTCAGTTTCAAGGAGTAGCTTAACTTCTGGTTTATCACAACTGAATCCACACTTAAAACCAATCACCCCAGCCGGTTTAATTTCCCCCTTGGGTTTTGCTCCTTCAAAAAGTGCCCCTATTACAATAAAATTCAAAACAGCTACCACTCATATTTTTAACAAGTGACATAGCCTGCTCTGTCTCATATTATACAATTGCTTTTAGTTGATGTTCTGCACAGTCAATTCGCAGTTCTGTGTCAGCAAGTTGAGTGTTTAAAAGTTCGCAAAAATGCCCGTGTTCGTTTTTGGCAGCTTTATAAAACTGGCAAGTATAACACATTCTCTGTATTGTAATAACGCCTGCTTTATTCAAATGATGAATGATACCTAACAGGCTTAACAGCAGATTTTCCTTGTCGGCTGAATGCAGTTTGTCAATAGGAATTCTTAATTGCTCTGCAAATAGTGAGGTTTCACCAGCTATTTCTCTTCCAGTTTTGGTCAGATGAATGATATAGCTCCGGTTATCAGTTGATTCGTATTCTTTTCTAATCAGCCGTTTTTCTTCAAGGGCCTTCACGGTATCGCTTATAGTTGCCTTTGTCATATTAAATTCATCAGCCAGGTAACTTATTTTTCTTTTTTTACTGTTATGGTGCAGCAAAAATATCAGCACTTGTATTTGAATAGGGCTTAGTGAATATTCCTTGCTTTCCTGCCAGAGTAAAACTCTAAAGGCCTGAGAAATTCTTTCAAGAGAGGCAACGATTTTACTTTCAATATTTCTTTTTTGATGTATTATGTCAAAGTCAGACTTAGCCATTGTATTATTTTTTTTCAGTTCGGTAATACCGCAAAGCCAGCTCAATTAAGTCACCTTCCTGGTGCCCGAAGAATGATTGCAGTATGTTATAGTTTTTATCAAAAATAATAAAAGTTGGTGTTCCTTTCAGTTGGTTTAAGGTAAACGTTTCTGCTATATAGGGAAGACTGCTATAATAGTGTATCACACTTTTCAGCAATGTCTGCTGTTTTTCAGAAGATAATGTTTCAAAATTCCGGTTACGCCTGCAAATCCTGTAAATATTTTCCTCCGTCAAAAATTCATTTGCTGGTGCTAATACATCAAATGCCACCGGGAAAAGTATTTTATGATTATATGCATCAATGCCAATTGAACTAAAATATTTCATGGTTTCACCAACTAATTTACCAGTTTTCAGTAATTGAAGCGTATTATCGTTTGTGTTCAGTTCAAAATCTTCAAAAGCCGTGGATAAACCAATAAATGAAACTTCGTTGCCAAATTTTTTAAACAAATTATTCATCAATGGAATGCCATAACTAAAGCACCCCGGGCAATTAACCTGAAACACAAATACAATATTGACCTTTCCTATCTTAAAGTTTCCCTGAAGCATTTTATGTGTAAAAAGGTGAAAAGGCTGCATAAATTAAGATAATAATTTATATAATTCTTCCGTTGCTATTTCTTTTAAATCAACAAAGCGATATTGTTTGTAGTGACCCCTCAAGTACAATATCAAATCTCGCCTGGTGGCATTGACAGGTAGCTTCGCAGGTATTTCGCTCATTTCAAGTATAAAGTAGCCCAGGGTTTTGATGGCTTCCTTTATTTCGGGAGTAGGTTCTTCTATATGACAAAACCTACATTCTTCTGTATCCAGGCTACTTTCCGATTCTCCGGTCTGTGCAAGATATGCCTTTCCGTAACTGTAAATCGCCTCAGTGTCTTTAATCGTATCAGGCACTATAATATCAAAGTGCATTATATTACCATTCTTTTTCTTTACATAAGTATCCCAAACTGCTGTTTGCATATTTCAATTTTTAAAAATTAACCTGTTTAACAAGAGCCAGCTCTATTTTTTTCTGATATTGCTCTGCCAATTATGTCTATCTGTTGCTGCATTGTTTAACATTCAGAATAGTCCGGGGAAAAGATACCATTAACCGCAACGATTGTTACTAATGCAATCTTTAACCCACTTTGCAGCTGCAGGTAGGGATGTTTATCGTTTAGTACAATGTGGCGTATACTACCTTCGGCCCTTATCAGGCCATTGCAATCCAGCAATATCGCAGTCTTCAAATTATCTTTTTGCAATTGGGTAAGTAATTCCAAAAAAGACTCTCCTTTTTCCAATGTAGAGCGATTGTCCATAAAGATTAAATTACTTAAAATAATCAGGATTTAAACCTGGGGCTCCCTATTCATAATTGCAATGCTCCGGTTTGCACTTCATCAAATCTTCGAATTAAGAAACAGGAACAGGAACAGCCAGACCAGGCCTTTAATGAGAAAGAACAAAATACCGGCTATTCCTATTCTTTTAATATGTTTCTTAAAATTAAAATTCACCTTTCTTCATATAAGGCTGTCCCCACAAAATGGCTTGCAGTAATACAGATTTCAGCCAGGCATTGTACATTTTATCAACATCTTCAACACTTGCCCCTTTTTTTGCAAGAAACGGTTTTAAGGTTGTTGTGACAGGAATAGTTAAAGCTGGTATGTAACGGTAATTAATGATGGGAACGGAATTTACTTTATCTGTTTTATTCTTTTTTGTTGAATAATGGCGCAAGCCAATTTCATACTGATAGTTTAACCAGTCCTGATTATAATTTGCTTCGGCAGTTTGTAATATCCACATGCCGAAACGTTCTCTAACTTTTGCTAAATATTCACCCTCTGGTTTGCCTGTTGTTTTATTGCCAAAAAAATAAACCAACTGCGGAGTTGATGCAACAAAGCCATACCAAACATCTAAAATATCATTTCCTTCAATCAATTCGGTTTCCATACCATAACCAA
>CAZDHQ010000561.1:0-3767 GCA_964505135.1 uncultured Ferruginibacter sp. | reverse complement strand
CACCGTTTAAGCGGTTTAATTGATTGGTGATGTATGATTCAAGTGTTGGTCCTGCATTAAATCCAGGTGAGTCAATAATTATATTCATAGATATATTTTACGAGGTAGTGATTCTATTTTTATGCCAAACAAATTATTTTTCAAAAGACTGGGATGGAATTATGATAAGCACACAAAAGGTAAGCTGTGAAATCAACTATTTCCGGTGAAACATCAATAATAATCAAGACATCAAAATGTGCAGTGTCGAACGCATTAAGAGATCCTGCACTAATTAAGCAGGATATTATTACCGGTTAATCGTTATCATCATATCTAAAATAATAACGCTGGTTTTCGTAAAAATGCTGTGAGCTGTTCCGCAGGCTGAAAATAGTTTTCTTCAATTGCTCCTGCAGTTGTTCATTTACTGGCTTATCTGCTTTTAACTTTTTGTCCGTCATGTTCGCCAGCCTATTGTCTCCACTTACTTCGTTACTATCAATCGGTTGTAAACCGCTGATACCGATCTTCCATTCATCATCTTTTTTTACACGGTATTTAAAGAAGTAAACCATGCCTTTGCTGTGTTCAAATCCAGCAACTTGTTTATCTAATAATACAATAGAATCTATTTGATCATAATTTTTATCTGCTACCAAAAAGCTCCTGGCAATAGCTACCTGTGTTTTGTATTTTGAAGGGAAAAGCGAAAGTTTATTTATAGCAGCCAATGCTTTATACAGTTTACTTCTTGTTTGGTCACTTGCAGCAAGCCCGGTAAGAATGCTGTCATTAACGGCTCGGTTATTCTTTATCAGTGTTATTGCTGTACTTAATTTTAATTCATTGCTTTTTGTATTGAGCATGCGGTTAAACAGTTGCTGCACATTGTCATTTTGTTTATAGAATGGTGCCAATAAAATGGCATAATCTGTAAGCGTTTCCTTTTCTTTTGTATTCATATACCTGTAATTAACAGGTGCCACGTAGTCAATATCATCAGTCTTTCGGCTGGCTTCCATTTTTCTTTCATCCTTACCCTGTTGCTTTTTCATTTCTATTTTGGCATCAAACAGCAGGTTATTGAAATAGGATTTATAATCTGGTTCCTTCACCAATCCGCTGTCTGCCAGGCTGGCAAGCAATGATATAACCGGCTCTTTGTAGTCGGATACGGTTGCTAACTGCAATAGCTCAGGATAGAGGCTGGCAGATAGTTTGAGCGAATCATCAAAATGACTAAACAGACTTGTATATCCATACTCGTTATCAAATACTGGAGGATCCTGCAGTATTAATTCTTTTAAAGCACTGATAGCTTTTTGGGTTTTATGCCTGGCCAGGGCTTCTAATATTTCATTTTGAAACAGGCTGGTATCTGATACGCTTTTATAGAGCTGGGTTAGAAAATCTACTACCACAGGCTTAGTACTGTCTTTAATGTAGCCAAGCTCCGCAATGAGTTTTGTTTTGGTTTCAAAATAGTCTTTGTCTTCTGATGATACTTTGTTGATTGCATTCATCAGCGGTGCTGCACCTTTTTCACCATAGTATAGATCACTGATCATCTTCCTGGTTTTAGTACGAATGGTACTATCTGCGCTAAAAAGGTTTACAAAAAAGCTGTCCAGGTTAGTTTTAAAAATATCTTTCCCGGTCTTTACATCCGGCGTAAAACTTGTTTCAAAACTATTGATGAACGATGATGGCGTTGTTAGTGTATCGCCCAACGTTACCATGCTGAACATGTAGTTGTTTTTTAGTAACAGCATGCGGTTGATTACCCTGGTAGAGCCAGTATCTTTTAGTGTAAAACGATAGCCCTTGGATCCATCCTTGTTTTCAAAATAAGTTTTTGACCGCAGTACTAAATCCTCTTTATCGTAACTGTCGTTGATTTCATTCGTCCAGAATTTGCTGGAATCTTTTACCGTGTAATAGGCAGGATATGGCTGCACGCTAATAGCTACCATTTCGCCGGTGCTGTCATTTATAAATGTTGCAAATCGCTTGCGTGGCCAATAATTATTGTTGTAGGTGCCTCCGGCAGCCACCTCTTCCGCTGCTTTTTCACTGGCTGCTCTATAGCCTGTGTCAATTAATGGAACCACTGGAGTAGCTACTTTATAGTGCAGGAAGGTGTCTGTAAAAGGCTGATTGGGATTGTACTGAAATGCTGTAATCTTGAAACTATTGATAAACTGCATAGCGCTGCCATCATCCTTTTTACTTTTAACAGCAATCGCATAATAGTGTGGGCCTTGGATAATGAACCGGGCGGTTAGTATGCTGCTGTCTTTCATTTTTTCTTTTACTTCAAGAGAAGGGTAGCCTTGTGTATAACCAATACTGCGGTGCAGTTGGTACTCAAAGAGGTCAGGGTTGCGAAAAGAGGTTTCAATCAGTTGCAGATCAAAACTGTCTTCTTCTATAAACTTAAAATTGTAGACACTCTTTTTAAAAATAAGGTAGGCGTTTCCGTTAGTTTTATCATTGGCTTCATATTCCCACCTTCTGATGCCATCAGAACAATTAGTGTTACAGTAAGCCGCTGGTGCCTGGGGAAGCTGCACTGTAAATCCGCCCTGCGCCGGGCTATATTGGATAGCTGTATTTACCTGTTCTTTTAAGTTAATGGATAAAAAGAATTGCTTGCCTTCTGGTCCGTCTATATAATTTTCTTTACCGCTTATTTTAAAGATAAGTACTTCAAAAGGTGTAATAAAAATATTGTAGCGCTGCAGATCACCACGCCTTGTTTTGTTGGTGATATCATAGCCGGTATATCCATTCTTTTTAATAAGCGTTTTCTTGAGAATCTTACCGGGAATATTTTCATACAGCAGGCTGTCAATTTTCTTTTTTACATCCTCCTCAGCCTGGCCCATTAATGCTGCATGTGTTCTCACCCTGGTAACCTGGTAATAGCAGCCATTGGCCATATCAGCATACTGCCTTCGGTCTGCTTTGCTGTATTCTTCATTCCATTTATATAATGGTCCCGGCATATTTACTTTATAAAAGCCATCCTCTGAAACATTGGTAATAAAACTCACCGGCACTTTTATATTATCAATGGATTCTTTTCTAATCGCATCCCGGTTTTCCATCTTAACCGGTCTTAAGCGGTAGCCCATCTTTCTCAGCAATTCTATTACGCCTTTTTCACCAGCCAGGTGAGCTGCCCCCACGCCTACAAACAGACTGCTCTTTTTTAAAATAGTGTCTATGGAAGCGGCCTGTATCTCATTTCTGCGAAACATAAATTTTTCTCTAAAAGCGGCTGACTGGTTGGTGAGATTATCCAAAGAATCCATCAGGTCAAGATCACCACGCTTGTAGGCATCCTGGAGTTTCTCCACTATTTCACCCATGGATTCGCCATCTGTATCAATCATCTTTTTCTTCTTGTCGTTTGCCATATCTGCATAAGCCTGCAGAATTATTTTTTCCGTTTCATAATAATCTTCCACGCCGGTGGCACGCTTACCCAGCTTTTTACCGGTTTGAAAAATGTATAAGTCTAAAAAAGTATCTTCTTCAAAATCTTCTTTTGCTTTATAACTCCGGTACAGCAATCCATTTACCATGGCGGGTTCTGTACTGAGTGCAGTTTTCAGGTCGTCATCGTAATTATTAATGCGAAAAGAATTTTCATTCAGGTAATCATTGCCTGCAGATCTTGCATAGCGGTTATAATTCAGTTTTAATTGGTCAAGATTGGCCATCTGCCCCTGCCATTTGTCAGGATTTAATTCCAGCGCCACGGCATCCACACTTTGAAT
>CAZDHQ010000560.1:0-3773 GCA_964505135.1 uncultured Ferruginibacter sp. | reverse complement strand
TTTCATTTAAATGACCATCTATTTTTGGGGCGGTAGTTATAGGCAATGCAAGTAGCTCTTTTTTGACAGAATCGGGTTTGAATACGCTGGCATCCTGGGCAATGCAATGTGAGCAACACAGTAAGATGAGGACAGTACAATATTTTCTCATGAGCAGCAAAAACCGAAGATAAATGATTTGGAGAAAAGTTGAAGAGGGGGTGTAAGCGCATGGGTGAGGAATTAGGCAGATTAGATTTTGAGTCACAAAAAAAGTAATAGGTCAAACGCATTTACAATACATGAACGTCAAATAAAAAACGATACACAGATTCTAACAAAAAAAATCGGGGTTCGCCTGCGGCGAACCCCGATCCATTCATCTTTATAAATAATTATTTTTTTGGTTCAAGGAGTTTGAAGAACTGATCCAACTGAGGCAGAATTACAATTCTTGTTCTGCGGTTAGTAGCTTTTAATTCTGCTGTACTGTTATCAGTTAACGGCAGGTACTCACCACGGCCTGCAGCAGCCATTTTCTTAGGATCCAATCCATATTGATTTTGAAGAATGCGAACTACAGCAGTTGCTCTCTTCACACTCAAATCCCAGTTATCCAATAAAAATGCATTGCCTTTGTAAGGAACATTATCCGTATGGCCTTCTACCATGAATTCGATATCAGGCTGTGCCTTTAAAACAGTAGCTACTTTACCTAATACTGTTTTTGCTTTATCAGTAATATCATAGCTTCCACTCTTGAACAATAATTTATCAGAGATATCTACATATACTACACCCTTATCCACTTTGATATTGATATCCTGGTCGTCCAGGTTACCAATAGCGCCTTTCAGGTTAGTAACCAATGCAAGGTTCAATGAATCTTTCCTGTTTAATTCAGATTGCAAACCCTGGATATAGGCATCTTTTGCGCCGATATTGTCCAAAGATTTTTTGATGCTCTCAGCCTGTGAAGAACTGATTACAGATAAATTTTCCAGTTGCTTTAAAGCCTGGTTGTTGTTGGCAGTTAAAAAGTCTACTTGTTTTCTCAGGTTAGCGATTTCATTTTCCAGATCGCCTCTTCTGCGGGTGCCTTCAGCAGTAAGGTCATTACACTGTTTTAACTCTTTTTGCAGTTTTTCGTAATCAGCCCTCATTTCAGCTAATTTGTCCTGCTCACTTTTGTAGAGTTTTTTACTAACACATCCGCTGCTCATTACCAGTGCGGAGATGCAAATCAAGGATAGGCTTTTAATATTCATATCTAGCGGTTTTTTTGTGGTGCCAAAGTTATTGTAATGCAATCGTTATTGGTGTAAAAATCAATTAAAATTTTTATGCTTAACGCTGCTTAATTAAAAATTATTCAAATATTTTTTCTTCTCTTGAAAGAAGCCCCTGCGCATTAATACCTTCCACAATCACCCGTATTCTTTTGCAATTATCACTATTGTAAAAAGGCAACATAATTCTGCGGCTGTTCTTATCAAAATAAATATGCGGATTCCAATATAGTGTGGTGCGGTAATCTTTTACATCCGGCTCTGCAGGATTACTGTAATCAGGTGAATAAAATTCCCTTATCGCAGAGTAACCATTGATATTGGCATTAGGTAATCCCTTAAAGGAAGACAGATCTCCACCTCCTTTCTTTGTATACACTGCTATGGCGCCACCTGAACCTCCACCCGTTGCCCCAAAGAATGGTGGACGAAATACTTTTACATAAGCCACATCCTGCATATTGATGGAACGGATCATGCTAACATCTGTTTGCATCTCATTTAAAAAGAAGGTAGGACTGCTGCCACGCCAGGTAGCACCACCCTCTCCCTGCGTACTGATCTGTAAACCTGCTACCTTTCCCTGCAAATACTCAAGCAACCCAATAGATGACCGGGCACTTGGATCACCGTCTATGTCAAAACTGTATCCATCTCCGCCACTAAAGAATCCCGAAGTGTATTGCTCATCCAATTTCTTCACCGGCGATTTCTGTTTGGTGATCACCTTCACTTCATCCAGGGTTTTTGTTTTTGCCAGGTTTGATTCCTGCGACTTTCTGAGCGTAGCAAGGGCATTGGTTTTATTAGCCAGTGCGGTATCAATTCTTTCAGGAATAAAAACTGCATTCACCAGTTCGCTGTTCATCACCGGTGCTTTTAAGTAATTGCTCAGGAATGAAAAAGAGGCTGCCGTAGTTATGTCTTTATTTTTATCATTACTCATTTGATAATACACTTTGGAAGTATCAAAAAAGTAAAGACCATCGGTTTTAAAATTACCCTGTGCATCCACGGGGATGTTTAAAAACTGAGGTGGTGTATTTTTTATTTTCAGGATAGCTGTTACATCCCTGCCATACAACTGGGCACGAGTAAGTCCCAGCACTTTTCCCTGCAGGGAAAGAAAATTCTCCGGCTTGTATTTTATTTCAGGCCATTGATTGGCCAATAATTTTTCCCATTTAAACCTGCGCCAGCCATTGGTCATCATTACCAAATCTAAATGCTGCCGCACAGAATCTTCATCGCTTGAAAAATAATAAGCAGGATTATACACCCCACCTTTTAAATCTGCACTCAATAGTAATGCAGAATAAATATTCTCCTCATTCTTTCCCACGGGATTGATATCCGCATCTGTAACAGCAATAGACATATTGGAAAGAATGTTACCACCCACATCCACCTGCACCACACTGCGGCCATGTTTTACCAGGCTTTTTTCTGCCAGGTGCAGATCCGTGATAAAAGAATAGTTATTGTTGTTCACGTACACCAATCGCTCCGCAATGGGCAACATATCGCCATTGAACAAAGTGATTTGCAATACACCATCAGTAAGACTATCGGTTGGCAATGGAGCTGTAACGGTATTCTTTTTAGATAAGTTGATCTGTGCGCTGTACACCAGGTGCTGCTGTATCTGTGCCACCACGGTAAACCTGGTAAATGCTTCACTTGCCGTAGCCGGCCTGTTGATGGTATAAAACAATTTCCGGTCGCTGAAAGTAGCACCTAAAGTAGCACCATCTTTTTTGGCTGCAGGCAAAGGCGACTCATGTTTTTGTTTGTTCTTATCCGTCCATACAGCTTTGTAAGTTTCACCTGCTGCAGGCTGCAAAGTAAAATACCCCATGCCATCATGCACTGCACTAAAATTGGTGATTACTTTTCCTGCATTGTTTACAATATCGCCTTTGATAGCAAAAGGTTTTCCTTCCTGGTTATTGGCTTTGAAAGCCACAAAGGATTGTATGTCTTCAACCAGATCGCCGCCCTCAGGAAAAAAACTAACGCTGTAGGTATCAGGTGTTACAACTTTTTTTGTAGTCGTTTTTTTAGGCACCAACTGAATCGGCTTTACGCATAACAAAGTAGAATCAAAATTGAGCATCCATGCCGTATAAGCCCGGATGAATAATTTGGTATCCTGCAAGGAATCAGGAATGATAAAATCAGAAGAGGCACCGGATAAAATGATCGGCATCATCTTACGATCCAACACCGTTCCATTGTCTCTTATCAGTTCTGCGTACATGGTCTTGCTCAGCGGCGCCGGAGCATTGTCCATGGTGATGTAGGCCTTGAACCAGATATTCTCCCCGCTGGTATAAGCATTCTTATCTGTTTGCAGGTAAATTTTCTCCTGCATGTATTTGGCTTCAGCGGTTTCCAGTATTGTTACCGGTGCAGGAACTTCCTGTGCAGCCGCCCAAAGTCCTATCGATAAAAAAGAAAGAAAAAAAGAGAACGTGTATACAATCTGTCGCATGCAGTAAGCCA
>CAZDHQ010000559.1:0-3776 GCA_964505135.1 uncultured Ferruginibacter sp. | reverse complement strand
TAGAGATCGTCATGCCTATGATTGGAGCAAGAAAAATAAAGAGGATAATCTCTGTTATTTTTTTTATCTCAACAATATTGCTAAGAGAAGTAAAACCTTTTGTAAGAAAAGCATGCGTTATAGCTGCGCCTGCAAAGCCGCCAATGAGTGTATGAGAGGAAGACGAGGGTATACCATACCACCAGGTAAGCAGGTTCCAAAAGATAGCTGCAATTAAACCTGCGAGTATTACAGGTAAAGTAATGTACTCAGCCATTACAGTTTTACCAATGGTGTTGGCTACCGCATGATCCTGGAATATAAAATAAGCAACAAAATTGAAAAATGCTGCCCAGATTACTGCCTGGAAAGGAGTCAAGACTTTGGTGGAAACAATGGTAGCGATGGAATTGGCTGCGTCGTGAAAACCGTTTATATAATCAAATAAAAGCGCTAGTATAATGATGACTATAAGCAGCGTCATAAATGTAGTTTGAAGATTCTTTTTTGTAGTAAGCCTTCACCTTTAATGAAAGGTAAAACCGGCTTAGGCGTATTTTACAATGATGGATTCAATTACATTGGCTGCATCCTCACATTTATCAGTTACAATTTCCATCACCTGGTAAATTTCTCTTTTCTTGATTACTTCTTTTGCATCAGGCTCAGTCGCAAACAGTCTTTCAATGCTCATATCAAAAATGTCATCTGCCTGATTTTCTACGCTATTGATAGCAACCAACGCATCTGTGATGTTCCGCATATTCTTCATATTGCGAAGTTCCGTTACGGCTTTGTGCACTTGCACACATCCGTTGGCGATTAAATCTGCCATTTTCACAATGCCAATATCATTTGGATTAACACGATAGAAGTTTATTTTTTTTGCAGATGCATAGATATAATCAGCAATGTCGTCAAGAGCAGAAGCTAAATAGTGAATATCTTCTCTATCAAATGGAGTGATAAAATTTTTGCCTAATTCTGTGAATATATTATGGGTAAGCTCATCATTTACATGCTCCATATCTTCAATTTCCTGTATAAAACTTGCTCTCTTATCAAAGTCAGGTTCGTTTACTACTTCTTTTAATTTCTCACCCATTTTCACCAGTTCCTGGGACACATTTTCGAACAGTTGAAAAAATATCCTGTCTTTCGGTAAGAAGATTTTTAATACAGAATTAAGGCCCATAGCTTATGATTTTAGAAAATTTTTGCAAAAATAGTTTTCCCTGCCTGTTTTGACTTAGTTATTAAAATGGTAATAATTACTTAACACGCTAATCTGCCTTAACTAACATTTTATTTTTTAAAGAAGGTTGTATTTATATTGAATCTCCCTCTACCAAGATAGCATCAATCGTAAATTCTTTTGGATTATTCTCTTTTTCAAGGCAGCCTATCAAGGTACTAAACGCTAGTTTTCCTAACTTATAACCGCTTGTTTCTACATAAGTTATTTCAGGGAAGTATAACCTGGGTATATACCCGTTGCTGATTGAAATAAGGGCAATGTCATTTGGGATCTTTAAGCCAGCCCTTGCAATTGCTTTATGTGCACCCACCAGTATTTCGTCACTCATGCAAAAAACCACATCAGGTTGCTGGTGCAACTCTTTTGCGGTGATTGTTTCCGCATCTGTTGAGTTGTAAGCATGGTGAATATGCAGGCTGGCATTATGCCCAATGGTTTTTTGAAATGCATCCAGTCTTTTCCTGGTGATGGATAAGAGAGGGTTACCAAAAATGGCAAGCACATTCTTTTTGTTCTTTGCCAGGATGGCGTTGGCAGCCATAGTGGCTGATTCGATGTCGGCTACACAAACCTTGTTGTATGCTTCACCTTCTGGCACTTTGTCAAAAAAGACCACAGGTATATCATGATCCTTCAATTTTTCGAACGGGGCCATCGGGCTGCTTGGCGATGTAAGACAGGCGAATACACCGCTTACCCGGTTTTGCCTGCACAGTTTTAAGTTTTCCGCTTCAGCATTTACATCATCCCCGGATTGCAGAATCATCAGTGAATATCCTTTTTTACGACTTTCTTCTTCCACTGAAGCAATAAAAGAATCATAAAAGAAATTGCTAACTGAAGGCACCACCAGTCCAAATAGTTTGCTTTTGTTGGTTCTCAGTTGAACAGCGCTTGCGTTTGGTTCATAATCCAATGCATTGGCGAGTTCAGTAACCCTTTGTTTAGTTTTATCGGAAATATCAGGATGGTTTCTCAGAGCTCTTGATACTGTAGAAATACTTATTCCGAGTGCTTCGGATATCTTTTTCAGCGTGGCGTTGTTCATTTATGAGGGGTGAGTTTTTAAAAATTTACACAGCAAAGCGTACCGCAAACATTTCCGCAAACGATTGAAGAAAAAAAAGTTTCTCCGTTACGTTTTTCTACTTTTATTTTACCTAAAATTACACCGTTTTTACCTGGTAATTATTAGTTAAAAACGATTTTAAACCAAAGTAGCGAACCAATACGATTGCGGAAAAAACGATTTGCATTCTTTCATTACCAAACATAAACTAAAACTACTATGATTCTTGCTAAAATGAGAAGAGGCATCATGCTCTTGCTACTGATGCTGGGTTTTGCCATCTCTTCTAAAGCACAAACAACAGTTACCGGAAAGGTAACAGACAAAAAAGGGGAACCGGTTGCAGGCGTTACGGTTACTGTAAGAGGTTCAAAAAACGCTACTTCTACCAACAATGAAGGGGTTTACACATTAAACAATGTTGCCTCTGACGCAACATTAAGATTTACTGGTGCAGGCTTTACAGCCCAGGAAATTAAAATAGGCGGCCGTTCATCAATAGATGCACAAATGGAAACGTCTGTGGGAAATCTCAATGAAGTTGTTGTAGTAGGGTATGGCACAAGAAAGGTAAAAGACGCTACTGGTTCTGTTGCTTCTTTATCTACCAAAGATTTCAATAAAGGACAAATTGCCACACCTGAGCAGTTACTTCAAGGTAGAACTCCCGGCGTTATTGTAACTCCATCAAGTGGAGAGCCTGGAGCATCCGCTACCATCAATATACGTGGTACTGCATCTATCAGGGGTAATCAGGAACCATTATATGTTGTAGATGGTGTTCCCATTAGCAGTGGAGGTACTTCTTCAACGTTGAGTGGAGTAGAAGGAAGTTCTACACCAAAAAATCCTTTGATGTTTATTAATCCAAATGATATTGAGAGCATCAGTATCTTAAAAGATGCGTCTGCTGCTGCAATTTATGGATCAAGAGGTGCAAATGGCGTTGTTATCATTACAACCAAAAGTGGAAGAGGCGCTAAAGGGGCATTCCAGTTTAGTGCGTCTACTACCCTTGCAAATGCTGCTAAAAGATATGATCTTTTAAGTGCTCCAGAATTTTTAACTGCTTTACGCAAAATCAAAAAAAATGCAGGTTTAAGTGATGACGAAATCAATAATCAATTAAAATCAATTGATAGAGGAGCAACAACTGATTGGCAAGATGAAATCTACAGATCTGCAATTTCTCAAAACTATAACCTTGGATGGGGAATCGGCAAAAAAAACACAAATGTTAGGTTAAGCGGTTCTTTTGATGATCAGCAAGGAATTGTGAGGAAGACCGGCTTAAAGAGACTTACTGGAAGACTAAATCTGACTCAAAAATTATGGGAAGACAGGATTAAACTTGATTTAAATTCAACTTTTTCTAATGTTAAAAACCAATATGCTCCGCTTACAAATAACGCAGGTTATCAGGGTAGTTTGGTTGGTGCTGCGATATCTTTTAATCCAACTTATCCAGTT